>NZ_LN824141.1:1842500-2053097 GCF_000953715.1 Defluviitoga tunisiensis | reverse complement strand
TCAATTTTCACCCCTTAGAAATAAGCCCATATATAGCTTATCATATAGGGAGAGCTTAATCAAGAAAATTTTTGATTAAAAATATGATTTTCCGTTTTTCAAGCAGGTTATCTATATATTATTTTTTATATATCCCATGGTTAAAAGGTTTAGAAGATGAATTTCGAAAGTAGAAATGTTAAGATTTTGTTTTAATTAGTGGTTTTTAGAGTTGGACGATTGTATACACCAGAGAAATAATAATAAAATTTAGTATATTTTCGATTAAATTATTAAAAAAGAATTTTAAGTAATGAAAAATGGTTTAACTTTATAAAATTATTTTCGATTTTTTCTTTTAAAGATCAAATTAATAGCGGTAGATAACTTTCTGTAACCAAGTAAATATGAAGTTATAACGTAAATTAAAGCCCCAAATGTAACTATAAGTATTGTCCATAACCTTGAATAAAAAAAGGTTTTAAAAATTATAATAAAAAATGCCATGATTAAGCTCGCACCGAATATTTTAATAATTTCAATCCAATTTTCTATTTTTAAGGATTTAAATGTAGAGAATCCTGTTAATAACATTCCGAAAAATCCTGAGATAGAGGTAGCCAAAGCTATGCCTGGGACACCTATTTTTTTGGCTAGTATAATGTCCAAGAAGGCATTTATTAAAAGCATAATCACTGCGACTATTGAAGGATATTTTGTATTTAATTGTGAATGATATTTTCTGATAAAGATAGTATGTAAAGCGTAGAACGGTAATCCAAGTGAATAACACAAAAGGGTTTTTGAAGTAATTAAGGTGTCTTGATAAGTAAAATTTCCATGCTGATATATAAGTGCAATTATTTCTTTATTTAAAAATATCAAACCAAACGTTGCAGGGATTATAAAAAATAGCATTAGTTCAATACTATTCTCTAGGGTTTGCTGAAACTCATTATCATTTTTCATACTAGATGAATAAGAAAGTTTGGGTAGTAGGGCATTTGCAACACTAACTGCAAAAATACCTAAAGGTAACTGATAAATTCTTAGTGCATATTCTATAGTTGATACGCCACCTGTTCCTGTCCAGGTGGCAATATTGGTGTCAATTAGAGTGTTTAAAGTTCCAACTGCTACTCCCAATAATGCAGGACCAAATAATTTTAGAATAGGTTTTAAATCTTGAACGTTGAAATCGAAAGTTATTGGAAAGCGTATTTTTTTTAATATGAAAAAAACGAGTAAAAATTCAACAACACCACCTATCGTAAAGCCGATAGTAGGACCTAATATCTGTGGAATAAAGTAGGAAGACGTTACTATAAAAATAATGCTCACAATATTTGATAAAGCAGGGGCGACGGCAGGGCCAAAATAAATGTCTTTAGAATTTAAAACACCTGTTATTACAGCCCATAAAGAAATAAAAATTATATATGGATAAGATATTTTCAGCAAGAATGATGTCAAATCCAAGATAGAAGGTGGCAACCCTGTTCCTAATATTAACACAATTTTATCAGAGAATATACCAACAGGTATGTAAAGCAAAGAAGTGACAATTAGTATTGACCAAAAAGTTGTACTAAAAAATTTCTGGGCATCTTTACCATCTTTTCTGTTAAATAATGGAACAAATGCAGAGGACAAAGCGCCATCTGCGAAAATTTTTCTAAGAAAAAAAGGGAAAAGAATGGCAATGGAATAGGCATCATATTGAGCACTTATACCAAAGTAATGAGCAAAAGACGCATCTCTGACCAATCCGAGGATTCTACTAATTAAGGTAGCTAAAGAAAACAAAAAAGTGTGCTCTAATAATTTTGACATCTATAAACCTCCCAAGAAGCGTACTATTTTTAAGCTATTTTGTTCTATATAATCTATCTCCTGCATCACCTAATCCAGGAATAATATAAGCCTTGTCATTTAATTTCTCATCTAGTGCAGCAGTATATATTTCTACATCGGGATGATCTTGTATTACAACACTTACTCCTTCCGGGGCAGCGATTAAACACATAAGAATTATATGTTTTCCTCCGTGTTTTTTGACTTGTTTTATGGCATGACTCATTGAACGACCAGTAGCTAACATTGGATCAACAATTATTATCTGGTGGTCTTCTGTTAAAGGGGGAAACTTCACATAATATTCAATAGGCATTAAAGTATCAGGGTCTCTAAAAACACCTAAAAAACCCACACTAGCATTTGGAACCAAGGAAAGGACTCCATCAAGCATTCCAAGACCGGCTCGAAGAATTGGTACAATGGTTATTTTTTTGTCTTCTACCATCTCACCTTTGGTGATGGTTAATGGGGTTTCCACTTCGACTTCTATAGTAGGAAGATTTCTGGATGCTTCATAAGTTAAAAGTAATGTGATTTCATTTAGAAGTTCTCTAAACTCTTTTGGACCGGTATCTTTGTTTCTCATTATGGAGAGTTTATGCTTTATTAAAGGATGATCTACGATGTGAAGATTGTTCATTTATAATACCACACCTCCAAAATAGATTTTGTAAAAATTTAATCTTAATTATTGTACCATGATTAGACTACCATTTTTCTTAAGTTTAACTTTGATTCAGTTAATATTAATATGTTATAATTTTTAAAAGAGATGAACTTCACAACAAAAAAGTGCATTGCCATATCATAAATTAAATTCATTAATATAGATTATATCAACTAGTAGCAATACTTTGAAACAAGAAAATCGGTATATTAGTATAATGATATCAGCACTGATTTAAATAATACAGTTAAAGAATAGAAAAAATTAAAAAGTAGATCAAGGTACAACTATTTAGTTAATTAAACCATCAAAAAATGTCGAGGGAGGGTAATCGTGAAAAATATAGTTTTCGACTTAGGAAATGTGCTTTTTCGATTTGATCCAAAAGAGATTTTGGATGATTTATTCGAAGAAGAGTTAATAAAGAAAAAGATAATTAAAGATGTATTCAAAACAAAAATATGGGCGGATTTAGATAGAGGTACAATTAGTTATAACGATGCGTGTAGAATCTGGTTAAACAATAATCCGGATTTAAAGAGCGAACTTATGTTACTTCTTGTAAATTGGCACAAATATTTAACACCTATTGAAGAAAATATATCTTTTCTTTATCGTTTAAAATCTAAAGGAAAGAATTTGTATGTTCTTTCTAACTTTCATGAACATGCCTTCAATTATATAAGAACGCATTATTCTTTTTTTGAGCTATTTGACGGAATGGTGATTTCATATCAGGTAAAATTATTGAAACCAGAGAAAGAAATATACAATCTTTTAATAGAAAATTATAACCTAATTCCTGAGCAAACTATTTTTATAGATGATTCATTAGAAAATGTTAAAGCTGCTGAAGAAGTAGGAATAAAAGGTATCTTGTATTTGAATTCTGAAGAATTATATAAACAATTAGATGGTCTATAATAATGAAACAAATCAATTATATAAGTTGAAATTATATTATTAGGTGGTGAGTTTTATGGAATCGATTTTTGAAAAACATTGTGTTTTTATTACTTCAACTGGAAGAACTGGAACTCAATTTTTGGCAAAAAGTTTAAATCAAATGATAGAGGATTGTTATTCTGTACATGAACCTGCTAATGTTTTCTTTAAAGATATGAAAAAATGGGGTCAAGATATAAAACGATTTGGATTATATCAAATGACTATAGGACAATTTTTACCTTCCAAATCGATGTGTAAGCTGAGCACTTATAGGCGTTTGGGGAAAATTTCTGATGAAAAAGCACAAGAATATATAAAAGGTTTAAGAAAACAAATATTGGAAGAGACAAAAGAAAGTATTTATGTTGAGTCCAGCAATCATTTACATGGTGTTGTGGATCTTCTTGAAAAAGTGTTTCCTAATAGTAAGATTGTTTTTATTATTAGAGATCCTAGAACTTGGGTCAGATCAGCAATTAGTTCACCAGTTTATCTTTTATATAAAACAGTAGATTTTGCATTTTTAGAAATGAGTATGAGACCCTATCATTTTAAAGATGATCCGTATTCAGATAAATGGAAAAAGATGTCAAAGATCGAGAGGTATGCTTGGTATTATAACAAATTAAACACTTTTGTTCTTGATACAATGGAAAACAGAAAAAATTTTCGGGTATATCGATACGAGGATCTTTTCTTAAGCGATAGAAAAAATGATTTTTTTATAGATTTTCTAGAATATTGTAGTAAATTTCCAGATGGTTTTAGTAAAAGGTATCAATTTAAGCCCCAATTGCTTAGCAAAAAACTAAATTCTAGTGCAGATAAATATAAGATCCCCCACTGGAAGAAATGGGATAAAAAAATGGCTCAAGATATTCAGAGACATTGTGGCAAATTGATGGAAAGATTTGGTTATGGAAAAGAGCCTGAATGGTTGGATAAATTAAGCACGGATTATGAAAAAGAATTTGCATAAGGGAGAAAAATTGTATGGATTTGGAAGGCATATGTAAAGAATTGTACATTCTAGGTTGTGAAATAAGAAAAGATGAATATTTGAAGAATCATACAAGTTTTAGAATAGGGGGAAAAACCCCTTATATGTTTTTTCCTAAAACCAAAAACGTATTTGTTGAAACGTTAATCTTACTGAAAAGAAATAATATACCATTTAAAATTATTGGGGGAGGCACTAATTTAATTGTTACAGATTATGATGTAGACTTTGTTGTGTTATCTACAAAGTATCTTACAGGAATAAAAGAAGAATTTTTAAGTGATAGGCAAAAATTGCTAGTTGAAACAGAATGTGGGGTTTATCTTGCTAGTCTTTCTTATCTAGTTTCTGAAAGAGGATATAGCGGCTTAGAATTTGCCTGTGGAATTCCTGGAACAGTTGGTGGTGCTTTATATATGAATGCGGGTGCTTATGATGGAGAAATTAAAAATATAGTATTAGAAGCAGAGGTGTTTGATTTATCAGATATGAAAGTAAAAAAATTCAGGAATGAAGAATTAGAATTTTCTTACAGAAAAAGTATTTTTCAAGATTCTCCTCTTATTCTATTATCTTCAAAGCAAGTGTTTAACAAAGGTAATGTTTACGAAATAAAGAGAAAAATAGAAGAATTTTCGAGTAAAAGGTTGAATAAACAGCCAATAGAAATGCCTTGCGCCGGGAGTATATTTAAAAGGCCAAAACCTGATTTTTACGTAGGAACTGCTATAGAAAGTCTTGGCTTGAAAGGTTACTCTATAGGCGATGCACAAATTTCATCTAAGCATGCAGGATTTATTATTAATAAAGGCAATGCTACTTTTAATCAGGTTATGGCTTTGATTGATTATGTAAAAAAAACAATAAAAGAAAAATATCAAGTGGATTTAACAGTAGAACCAGAAATTTGGAAATAACTAGATATTTTTACTTTTATTAGTTAAGATAAATTAAGTTTTTAAATATATTTTTGGTTGTTTAAACAGACAATAAACTCAATTTTGAGTTTAGCTATATGAAGCTGTATTTTATTGTCTTATACGTTCCAAATTTCTTCAAAGGTATGTGGTGTTTCACAATATTCACATATTAATTCATTATTCTTGTTTCTTATGAATGACACTTGAACATTCTCTCCATTTACAGGGTTTGTTATGCAATTTTCATTTTTACATCTTAATTCTTCAAAATTATATATTCGAGGTGGAAGTGAAATCCTATATTTTTCACACACTCTACTATTTTTTATTATGTTTACGGTCGTATTAGGAGAGATAGCAGATAATTTCTTAATATCTTTTTGAGAAAGATACACATCCGGTAAACTTATATACCCCTTGAAATTTCCATCTGCTGATTTAAAGAGTCCATCTGCACTATCTAAAACGTATAGTTTGAGTATTTTCCTTATTTTTACAATTGTTTCATATATTTTATCGGGATTTTTGCCTTTTGCTATATGATCTATTACAGTCCCATTTTCTATTGGTTTAATCCCTCTTTTTCCATCTTTTGTAATGCCCTTTGTCCCATCTATTATAGGGGCAGGGACGATAAAATCTTGTTCATTTATTTCTACATTTTTTATTGAGGTATCAAATGGGGCAGATATAGCTCCACCAAACATTGATAGCAAAATAATTCTTGTCCAATAGCCATTTATAGCTTGATTTTCCCAACCATTTAAAGGTAAAGGGTCTAGAAATGTAGGGATTGTAGGGTAGATTTTATGTCTTGGTAAAGGATGATAAAATTTAACTTTTTCTGGTAGAAGGTTAAGGAAGTCTTTTCTAAAAGTGACACTTTTTCGCAGTAAAGGTTCTTTTTCAAGTATGTCTTCACCCATTCTTTCTAGTTGAAGCCTAGTAAAATACCAAATCGGTGCGATCTGTTCTTGTTTAAGATAATTTTCAATTGAATCAAATATTCTAACTTCAAATTTATTTTCTTTCATAGCGTTTACATAATGTCTAGGCATTTGTAATTCTTCTGGCGCAATTAAGTCTACTAGAACATTCTTAAATATCCTTAATCCAGATACTTTTGAGTGAACGGTTCTTCCATGGAGTAAATCTCCCACAAGCGCAATGTGTATATACGAATTATCAAAATTTAATTGTTCTAAAAAAGTGTATTCGTCTAATATTTCTTGGGTGGGATGTTCATGCTTTCCGTCTCCAGCATTGATAAAAGAAGGCTTGTTTAAAGAATGTCTAAAAGCATAATCAGAAACTTTTTCATCTAAAAGTTTACAAGTTCCTTCTAGTTTTGTTCTTACGACAAAGATTGAATGATCTGAATACCCAGTTAGCATGTTGAATGTATCGATATAGCTTTCACTTTTATTAAATGAAGAATGCTCAGATTCAAAAATGTTTGTTTTAGCATTTTTATGGAATTTTGCTGCATTTATAAACGATTCTTTTGTTCTAGTACTCGGTTCAGTAAATACTATATAAATACCAACTGATGGAAGTTTGATTTCAAATTCAGAACAGTCTTCTTTATTTTTCCATTTTTTCTTTAATCTATTTGTTTGATGATACAAAAACATCTCCTCTTCAATAGTAAAATCACTCATCACATTTAAACTTCTACCAAGAAAATCGTTTTTCAAAATTTTCCCTCCCTATTGCAAAAATATTTACTCACTTTAGAAATTCTAAAATGTGAACTATTATATATAAGTTTCGTATTTGTTTTATTACAAAATAACTCCCTCATTCTACTCCCAACGAACTCTTAATTTCTTTAAATTTTTGTACTTGTACCGAAGAAAGGGGAAGGGCTTTGCCCTAAGCGAATTATAAATTCAAAACATTGCGTTTGAAAATCAATTTTTCTATATTATCCGTTAAAAATTATAAAAAATAAATGAGCCTTAAAGGGCCCATTTATTTTTTTGAAAGTAGTCTAATTATTTCATTTTCCAAATTTTCTAAATTGACGTTTTCTTGAGTGTCTAGAAGATTAAAAACTGCTTTTATTATAATGATTTTGGGATATTTATCGGTCAATATTTTAATTGGATCTTCTTGTGAATTGTGTATTTTTAACCCTTCACTCATTTTACATTCTCCTCTATTTGTTGTTATTATTCTAAAAAGTATTGACAAAATAATCAATTAATGTTATAATTATGTACGTATAAGGGCTCGTAGCTCAGTTGGTTAGAGCTTCCGGCTCATAACCGGGTGGTCGGTGGTTCGAATCCACCCGAGCCCACCAATAAAAGCCGAAGAAGCTTCGGCTTTTATTTTTTACTATCTATATTTTACTATTTTTTCATGATTTTGTCAATTTATAAGTGCTTATATTTTTAGTGCTTTTACTGGATTATATTCATCAAGTTTTTGTATTACCTCATTATATATAGATTCCAGATTTGAAGCATCTATTAGTTTACTTTGTTCTTCGTATCTGAGTTTTAATTCTATATAACCATCTTCATAGGACTTTCCTATAATAATTTTAAGGGGTATACCAATCAGGTCTATATCCTTAAATTTAACTCCTGCAGAGACTTCTCTATCATCTATTAGAACTTCAATACCTTTTTTAGATAAAAAATTATAAATTTGATCTGAAAACTCAAACATTTTTTTGTTACTTGAAGAAACAGGTATTATTGCTACTTCAAAAGGTGCAATACTTCTAGGCCAAAGCATACCATGTTCGTCATTTAATTGTTCCACTATTGCTCCAAGTGTTCTTGAGACTCCCCAACCATAACATCCCATAATAAAAGGTTTTTGGTTTCCTTCCTCATCTGTAAAATATGCTTTCATTTTTGAAGAGTATTTATCGCCAAGTTCGAAAACTTGTCCAACTTCTATACCTCTAGCTTCTTTTAAATAACCTTCACAATGAGGACATTTCTCACCTGCTTTTACAAATCTAATATCAGAAAATATATCAACTTTAAAATCTTCATCTGGTGTTGCATTTATGTAATGTTTATTTTCTTCCATAGCACCAATTACACCGTTGACTACCGATTTTACACTGAAATCTGCGACTATTTTAACGTCTTTAGGTACATTTATAGGACCGATATATCCTGTATTAACTCCAAATTTTTCATAGACTTCTTCAGGTTGTGCAAAATCAAGGGTTTGATCCTTAATTAGAGAGCGAAGTTTAGAAAGATTGATTTCATAATCGCCACGTATTAACGCCATTACCCAACCATTTTTCGACTTTAAAAGCATAGATTTGATCAATCTATTTTTTGGAAGATTTAAAAAATTTGCAATTTCTTCAATCGTTTTTAGTTCTCCAGTGTCTACTTTTGTCAACTGTTTTTTTGGTTCATCAATGCTTGCAATAAATTTCTCATCAGAAATAGCTTTTTCATCACTAGCTGCGTACCCACATTTTTCACAATAGAATATTCTACCTTCACCGTTTTTGGCTAAAACATGAAATTCATGTGAGTAATTTCCTCCAATTGCCCCTGTATCTGCTTCGACAATTGCATACTTTACTCCCATACGTTTAATAATGTTTTCATAAGCCTCATAAAATTGTAAGTAAGTTTTATGAAGAGACTCATAGTCAGGATGAAATGTATATGCATCTTTCATAATAAATTCTCTAGCCCTTAAAACTCCAAACCTTGGTCTTATTTCATCTCTAAATTTAGTTGCTATTTGGAAAACACTAAGTGGAAGTTGCTTATATGATCTTAATTCATCTTTCATAAGAAAGGTGACTATTTCTTCATGTGTAGGACCTAACGTGAACTCTCTGTCATGTCTATCTTTTAACTTCATTAGTTCAGGCCCATAATCATCCCATCTTCCGGTCATTTTCCAAAGTTCAGAAGGATGTATAATTGGAAGCATGAGTTCTTGAGAACCAATTTTTTCCATTTCTTCTCGGACAATTTTTTCTATCTTTTTTATCACACGCCATCCAAGAGGAAGATAACTGTATACCCCCGAAGATATTTTCCTAATAAAACCTCCGCGAATTAATAGTTCATAACTTTTGATATCTGAATCGGCAGGAGTTTCTTTCAATGTTGGTGCATATAGTTTTGAAAAGCGCAATGATATCCCTCCACTTTTTATTATTTTCCTGCAAGAAGACTCCCACTTCTGTAAGTGGGTGATGAATTGCAGTTATAAAACATACTAAATCCTTTCCTAAACATATAGAGCTTAACTAAATCTGTTTTAACTGGCTTAGACATTTCCATTAGCTTAATATATTCACCTTTGTTCTGTACACCTTGAACTGAATATTTTTTGCTCTCAAAGGTAACAATATCTTTAGGCTGATAAGCGTATCTTTGCTTACGAATATTTCTTCTGCCTTTTGATTTTTTAGCTCCACGATACTTATGAAGATTTTCTTCATTTAAGTTTTTGTTCCGTGTCCTTCTACCACAGAAAAGCTCTTGTCCTGTTTTAATAGACTTATCTCTTATATCAACATATTTTGCATCATAGAACTTTTCGAGTGAACGATTGTTTCTCCTAATTTGCTCAAAATAGATAGGTTCTATTCTCTGTTGATTAATTCCACCTGCTATGCAAAATGCATCGTTATAATGTGTCTTTTCCAAACCAAGACTTACTCTTTTGGATTTTGTAATATAACCGTAAGTGTAGTCACACATCAGCGCATTGACCAATTTCCATCTTATAGTAGACATAAATGTTGCGTCCTTTAATGGTTTTTGAACAGGCTTCATTCCATACAATTTACCTCCATCAAGGTAAGTCAGGCCGAAGCCTGTAGGTCCACATCGCCAATGTTATAGCAGGTTTAATGGTAACAGCACTTCTCCTACCCCTCAGAGATGTTTAACCATTACCCTCAGAGCATGGGACTTGTGGAGCATCCCACGGTGACTATATATTCTGCTATAACTAATCATTAGCAAAAACTAATGACATAGGCTAATCAACCGAGCTTGTATTTCTACAAGCCCCCGCCTCTAGGGGCGGTGTGTAATTGACATTGATTATCTTTTTTAAATAGATAGTGAAATTATGCTTTAACAAAGAATTAAAAAGTTCTGATTATATTATATCATACTGGGTTTATAATCTAGATTTTAATAATTATTATTTCTTAAAAATGAAACAATCTGTCATAATTTAAAAATAAAAGGTATAATAATATAAAAATATTTAGAGACTATATTTGTGGTATAATTAATTAGGCTGATTTTACTAATAAAAGCCCTATTTTTTATTGTTAATACTCATAATAATAAAAGGTATAAAATATAATAATATAAGGTATAAATGTCGGAGGTGGCCTTGTTGTCTAAGTTTTATGTTACAACACCTATATACTACGTTAACAGTGAACCTCACATAGGATCTGCTTATACAACTATTGTTGCAGATGTTATTGCTCGTTTTAAAAGGATGATGGGATACGATGTGTTTTTCTTAACAGGTACTGATGAGCACGGTCAAAAAGTATTACAAGCGGCTAAAGAAAAAAATATTTCACCTCAAAAATATGTGGATGAACTATCAGCTAAATTCAAAACACTATGGGATGATATGAATATAAGTTACACACATTTTGTTAGAACAACTGATGACTATCACGTAAAGACAGTACAATTTTTTGTACAAAAAATGATAGATAATGGAGACGTTTATAAGGGAAAATATGAAGGTTGGTATTGCATTCATGATGAAGCTTTTTGGAACGCTGATGAAGTAATAAATGAAGACGGAGAAAAATTGTGTCCTGACTGTAAAAGAGAATTAAAATGGGTTGAAGAAGAAAATTATTTTTTTAAGTTATCAAAGTATAACCAACCCCTTATTAAATATTATGAAGAACATCCCGAGTTTGTTGAACCTGCATTTAGACGTAATGAAATGATGCAAATTTTAAAAAGGGGTTTAAAAGATTTAAGTATAACCCGTACTACTTTTGATTGGGGAGTTCCTTTGCTTAATGATCCTAAACATGTTGTATACGTTTGGGTAGATGCATTAATAAATTATGTTAGTGCTATTGGATATATCGATGATGAAGATAAGTTTAAAAAATATTGGCCAGCTGATTTGCATTTGATAGCCAAAGAAATAAATAGATTTCATTCAATAATATGGCCAGCAATGCTTATGTCTGTAGGGCTTCCTTTGCCAAATAAGATTTTCGCCCACGGATGGTTAACTATTAATGGTCAAAAAATTTCCAAATCTTTAGGTAATGCAATTGATCCTAGAATATTAATAAATGTTTATGGAAAAGATGTAATAAGATATTATTTACTAAAAGATATAAATTTTGGAAGAGATGGAGATTTTTCTGAGGACAATTTAATTGTGCGATATAATGCGGATTTAGTTAATGACTTGAGCAATTTAATCTATAGGACACTAACTATGGTTGAAAAATATTTTGATAGCTATATTCCAGAGCATGAAGAAAAAGATAAAATAGATGAAGAACTCTTTGAGTTGGTAGAAAATAAAAAAGAGCAGTTTTTGAGTTATATGAACTCTTATCAATTTACGCAAGCTTTAGAAACTCTTTGGGAAGTAGTTCGATTTTCTAACAAATATATAGATTTGACTGAACCCTGGCTTTTAGCAAAAGAACAAAGTAAAAGAAAGAGGTTAGGAACTGTATTGTACAATTTATTAGAGTCTATAAGAATTATCGGTATACTGATTTATCCTATAATGCCTGAAACATCTGAGATCATCTTAAAAAAATATGGGTATGATTTATCTTATCTGAAATTTGAAAATCTAAAAATAGGATTATTAGAACCTGGAAGAAAAATAGAAAAGGGAAATCCTATTTTTGAAAGAATTGATGTGGAAAGTTGGGAAAAGGTAATAAAAACGAAGACAGTTCTTGAAGAAAAAAAGGAGGAAGAAGAGTTGGTTGAAAAAGAGAAAAATGAATTAAATAATGTAATTGATTTTGTTGAAATAGAAGAATTTAAAAAAATAGATTTAAGAGTGGGAGAAGTTATTAAGGCAGAAAATATTGAAAAATCAAATAAATTGATAAAATTAATTGTTGATCTTGGACCTTTAGGGCAAAAGCAAATAATTGCTGGAATTAAGGCATTCTATTCTCCTGAAAGTTTGCTTAACAAAAAAATTATAGTATTATCTAATTTAAAACCAGCTAAACTTATGGGCGAATTATCTGAAGGAATGCTTTTAGCTGCAAAAGATGATAAAGGAAATTTAAGCATATTAACTGTAGATAAAGATGTAGAACCTGGAGCTAAGATTTCATAATGGAGGCATTAAATAAATGGAATACAAAATTTTTGAAAAAGATTTAAATGAAGAATTAAAAAATTCTTATTTATTATACTCTTTAAGTGTAATTGTTAGCAGGGCTATTCCCGATGTGAGGGATGGTTTAAAGCCTGTTCAAAGAAGAATTTTATATTCAATGAGTGAATTGTCTCTGAGACACAATTCATCTTTCAAAAAATGTGCTCGTATTGTTGGAGAAGTTATGGGTAAATATCATCCACATGGAGATGCTGCAATATATGATGCCTTGGTAAGAATGGCTCAACCATTTTCTATGAGGTATCCTCTAGTTGAAGGTCAAGGTAATTTTGGATCTGTTGATGGTGATCCTGCCGCTGCAATGCGTTACACTGAGGCTCGTATGCAAGAATTAGGAGAATACATGTTACTTGACATAGATAAAAATACTGTAGATTTCAGAGACAATTTTGATGGTAGTTTACAAGAACCAATAGTTCTTCCAACTAGGGTGCCTAATCTTTTAATGAATGGCTCAAGTGGTATAGCTGTTGGAATGACTACCAATATACCTCCTCATAATTTAAAAGAGCTTGTTGATGCATTGAAGGTATTGATAGACAATCCGGAAGTTGAAATTAAAGATCTGTTAAAACATATAAAAGGTCCAGATTTTCCAACAGGTGGAGTCATTGTTGATGGAGAAAATTTGGAAGAGTTATATGAAACAGGAAAAGGAAAAATAACTATTCGCGGAAAATATAAAATAGAAGAAAAAGAAAACGGAACATCAATCGTCTTTGAAGAGATACCTTATGGAGTCTCAAAAAGCGATGTAATAGAACAAATTGTAAAGTTTGCAGTAAAGAAGAAAGATGAGAAAAAGGATCCAGGAATAAGAGATGTTAGAGACGAAAGTGACAAGGAAGGTACAAGGTTAGTTATCGAATTAAAAAGAGATGCTAACATTAAAAGATTAATTAACGACCTTTTTAAGCATACTAATCTGCAAAGTTATTTTTATGCGCAGATGAATGTAATTAACAAAGGTAAACCTTCATTAATGAATCTTAAGGAGTTAATGCAAGCTTTTATTGATCATAGAATTGAAATTGTTACAAGAAGAACAAATTTTGATTTAGAAAAAGCCAAAAAAAGAGCGCACATTGTAGAAGGCCTTATAAAAGCTGTTCAAGGAATTGATACTGTAATCGAAATTATTCGAAATTCGTTAAACCCTCAGGATGCTTTAAAAAACTTACAAGATACAATTGGAGTTAGTGAAGAACAAGCAAAAGCCATTGCGGATATGAAGCTTATTAGTTTATCAAGACTTGAGACAGACAATCTTGTTAAAGAATTAAATGATTTGTATGCCCAAATTAAAAATGCCTCCGATGTTCTTCAAGATAAAGAAAAGTTGATGAATATAATCAAGGAAGAACTTGACGAAGTGGCGAAAAAATTTGGGGATGAAAGAAGGACCGAAATAGTACTTCACAAAGGTGAATTGGCTGATGAGGTAGATTTAATACGAGACGAAAATATAATAATAGTTTTAACAAAGTGGGGATATATTAAAGCAATACCTGCAAATGAATACAAGGTTCAAGGTAGAGGTGGAAAGGGTGCAAAAGGGTTAAAAATATCCGAAAACGATAATGTTAAAGAATTAGTTTTCACAAACAGATTATCTAAGTTAATGCTTATTTCTTCCGCAGGTAAAGCTTATCAAATCAATACTTATGAAGTTGAAATGGGTTCAAAGAATTCTAAAGGAGAACATATTGCAAATTACATAGGATTATCTGAGGGTGAGAAAGTTAAGACATTAATCCCTATTTCTTTGGATGGAGATTATGATAAAGATATTTTAATATTTACTAAACTAGGTAAGGTAAAAAGGACATCGTTGAGGGAATTTATGAACGCTAGAAGTTCGGGTATTCGAGCCATTAATATAGTAGAGAATGATACAGTTGTTGATGCTATAGTCTTAGATGGAGAAGATAAAAATTTATTGGTTGTAACAAAAAAAGGAATGGCCCTAAACTTTAATTCGTCTCAGGTAAGAAGAATGGGAAGAGATGCTATGGGTGTTAATGCTATTAAATTAAAAAAAGATGATGAAGTTGTGGATGTAGTTTTAGTTGATAATAATAAAAAATTACTTATTATTACTGAAAGAGGCTATGGAAAAAGGGTTGAATTTAGTTCTTATAGACCACAAAACAGAGGCGGAATAGGTTTAAAAACAGTTAGAGATATTTCAAAAATAGGGAATATAGTTGCTGCAATGTCCGTAGAAGATGGTGAGGATGTATTAATATTTACTGAAAAAGGAAAAGCTATTAGAGTAAACGTAGATAATATTACAGTATTAAATAGAATAACTCAAGGTGTTATAGTTGTTCGCTTGGATAAAGATGATGCAGTGGTTGATGCAATAGAAGTTAAAGATGATTAATAATAAGGAGAGGAATGACCTTATGGAAGATTTGACAAAAAGGCAATTACAAGTTTTGGATTATATTATTTTATACATGAAAGAAAATGGTTTTGCCCCAAGTATTAGAGATATAATGAGACATTTCGAATTTAAAAGTCCTAGAGCGGCACATAAACATTTGATAATCCTTGAAAAAAAAGGATATTTAGAAAGAGAGGGCGTTTCTAGAGGGATAAGACTTACTCCTAAATGTGGGACTGTGTTGGCTACAGAGAATCTCATCCCAGTTTCAGGAAAGATAGCTGCTGGTAATGCTATAGAGGCTATAGAAAAGGTTACTGATTTTATTCCTATTCCTAGCAACTTTTTTCCTAAAAATTTTGAATATTTTTCTTTAAGGGTTGAAGGTAATTCTATGATTGAAGCGCATATTAAAAGTGGTGACTATGTAATAGTTCGAAAACAAGATTATGCAGAAGATGGAGATATAATTGTTGCTTTAATTGACAAATCAGAGGCTACATTAAAAAGGATGAAAAAAATTAACGAGGATGAAGTGCTTTTGATTCCTGAAAATAAGTCTTTACAAGAAATAAGAGTTTCAATTGATAGATTAGAGATTCAAGGAAAAATGGTTGGATTAATAAGATTGGTGTAAATAAGGTTGGGAGGAAAATATGAAAATAGCAATTGCATCTGATCATGCTGCTTTCGAAATGAAAGAAGAGTTGGTAAACTATCTTAAAGAAAAGAATATCGATGTAATAGATTTAGGGACCTATTCTAAAGAAAGCGTTGATTATCCAGATTATGCTAAGATGTTAGGTGAAATGGTTGCTAATAGAAAAGTAGAATATGGGATAGGTTTATGTGGAACTGGCATTGGAATGTCAATCTCAGTTAATAAAATAAAAGGCATTCGAGGTGCTTTGTGTTTGTATCCATCAATGGCAGAATTGGCACGAAAGCATAACAATGCGAATGTACTTGTACTTGCTGGAAGATTAATGGGATATGACCTTGCAAAATGGACAGTTGATACATTTTTGTCTACAGAATTTGAAGGTGAAAGGCATCAAAGAAGAATAGACAAAATATCAAATATTGAGGAACAAAATTAATAAAAAGGAAGAAGACAATGAAAAGTATTAGTTTTTCAAAAGGTATAGAAAAGGATATTAATATTAATATATATATGAATTATTATGAAGAATTTTTATCTAAATATGTTTCAAAGTATGGTTCATTGTTAATTATAGATTCTTCTTTAAAGAAATATTTTAATTACAATAATAACAATATTGTTTTCATTAAAGGAGGACCTGAGGCTAAATATTTTGACCGATATGTTGAATTATGTAAATTGATTACTAATGGTGATTATAGTAACATAATTGTGGTAGGTGGTGGGTCTTTAATAGATATGGTTGGTTTTACATACAATACGTTAGATTTTCCAAAAGCTAATCTCATAGCGGTTCCTACCACATTATCCTCCATGATTTATTTACCAGTATCTGGAGAGTTTAATCTAGATATGAACTATACAAAAAACTATTTAAAAGTATCTGGTTATCCAGATTTAGTATATGTTGATCCATATTTTTGTAAGTTTTTGGATAAAACAGCAATGAAAAAACAATTTATCTTTGGATATTTGGTTGGATTATTGTTTGATAAAAAATTTGCAGAATTGTCATTAAGATATTCCAAAAACTTTATTAAATTAGATTTAGAAGAATATTTATACATAGCGATAAAAAATGTTTTATCTCTGTATTCAAATGATCTAGGTTTTCCAGGTACAAGATTGAGTAAATTTATAATAGAACCAGATTTTAAAATGAATAATTTTTTTGTTGAAAGCGAGTGTTTATCTTTTATTTTTTTATCTTATCTGAGTTGCAAACTTGGATATTTAAGTGGAAATAATTTTGAACATTTAGTCAGCGATATAAAAAGTTCTTTGGGTTTTTCAAATTTGCCTTTTAAGAGTTTAAAAGCGAAGAAATTTAGCATACCCATAAACGAAATCTTGTTGACAGATGATGGATTCATAAACTATTACATAAACTATACAGAATTAGAGGAGTTACTACCTGAATTTAAGGTCTTTGTAAGGAGTGCTTAGAATTGAAAAAGAAATCTAGTGGGTTCAGTTTGATATTAATTCTTGTTTTTGTCTTACCTTTAATAACTTTCATTTTAACGGTGTATACCATCTATTTAAAAAATGAAATGAATTTACTGGATCTTCAAATAAAAGACCTAGGTTCTGATTATCTCTCATCTCAAATTTTGGAACCCGAATATTCTTATGAGAATGAACTTATTTTGCCAGAAATTCAGGTTGGAAAAACAAAAGCTAAGGTTAATTATAACATCCAAAATCTGAATTATCAGCTTCTTCTTGATAATTCTGCTACTCTTTTAAAATCAAGTAATGTCGGAGCAGTGAAAATTTTTGATAGCGAAAAGAAAGCTTTTGAAGAAGCTCTGTATGCTTTAGAAAATGGTATCAATTATTTTATTTTTAAAAATCAAAATAAATACTATTTATATCGTGAAGATTATGATATAAATGCTAATGATGAACAATATCTTTATACAATTCAAATTTATCTTTTTTATTCTCCAGCCCTAGCAATTTTTCCAACTATGGCGTTGAGGGAGGCAGGTATACCTGCCGTTGTTTACAACGGGAAACTGTCTCCAAGTAACGCTGATTATTGGTCTATTGTCGTGGGATTATTTGAAACTGCTAAAGAATCTGACGAATATATGAAAAATATGGATGAACAAAAGGTTTTTGAGTTAACTGGATTAGGCATCAAAGATCGTTTTCGAAAAGGGATATATTTTACAGGGGTAGAAAATGAGTGAGGGTTAGTGAAAAAGAAATTATTCTTTCCATTAATTATCATTTCCATAATATTTTTAATCGGGTTTATCAATTATAAAGAATCGTTTTCAAACATAAACGATAATTCCATTTTAGAACCCTTAAAAATTGATCTATTAACAGCAAGCGTAGAAGATTTGATTAAATTGCCCTATATAGGTCCTTCAAAGGCAAATGCAATTGTTAAGTATAGAGATACATATGGTTTTTCTTCAGTTGAAGATATAAAAAATGTACCTGGGATTGGAGAAAAAACTTTTTTAAATATTAAAGACTACATATATCTTTCAAAAAGTGTCTACGAAGTTAAAGATAAAACAATAAATATTAATACCGCTTCTTTTGAACAACTGATAGGGTTACCAGGAATAGGAAAGGTTAATGCTCAAAAAATAATTGATTATAGATTACTAAAAAAGATAGAGACTCTTGAAGAATTAAAAAAATTGGGAATTTCTAGTAGCACTTTAAAAAAAATAGAAGGGAAGGTAACATTTTGACACTTTTTCTTCATGTTTGTTGTGCGCCTGATTTGACAGTTTCTTATAAAAGACTTGATGAGCAAGGGTATGAACCGGTAGTTTACTTCTATAACCCCAATATTTTTCCTGAAGAGGAATATATAAAAAGGTTCGATGAAGTTAAGAAACTTCAAAGGGTTTGGCATTTTAAACTTATCCAAGGAAAATATGAACCATCTGTATACTACAATAGAATAAAAGGAAACGAATACAACAAAAGAAATAGATGTCTTGAATGTATTAGGCTGAGATTAAATAGTACTATTTTCATGGCTAAAGAACTTGGGTTTACGATTTATAGTTCTTCCTTATTAGCCTCTCCTAGAAAATCTCATGAGGATATTTTAAATATATCGAAAGAACTAGAACATGAATATGAAGATCAAAACATAAAGTTTAAATATCTGAATTTTAGATCCAACAATGGAATAAAAGAATCTTCAAAAATATGCAAAACTTATAATATTTACAGGCAAGATTATTGTGGATGTGTTTTTTCTTTATCTGAATCTAAAAAATATGAAGAGGAATCGAAAAGAGATAATTTTAAAAAGTTAAAAAAAATAGTTGGAGAAGAGTATGCAAATAAGTTATTTAATTATTATAAGACAGATCTTCTAAGAGTACCAGAAGATGTTCCTTACGAGTTTTTACTAATTGATGGAATAAATTCCTTAAAGTATTTAAAACCACAAATTGTACTGATAAAAAAAGAAATCGCAAATGATTTTGGTTTATCAGAAAGTGGTAGGTATAAGATAGGCAATTGGAAAACTAAAATTATAATTTGGTGAGGAGGCCAGTATTGTGGCTAAATATGAGATTAAAATATCAGAAGATGCTATGGTAGCTTCATTAAAATTAATAAATGATGGTCGTCCCCCAACTATAAATGAGATTGAAGAGTTTTTAAAAGAAAAGGGAGTCGTTCATGGTATAATTAACGAAGTTATGCAACAAATTGTCTCAAACCCAAAATACGATAAAGATTATACAATAGCTTATGGAACTCCTCCACAAGTTGGAGAAGATGCGAAAATCATTTTTAGAGAAACAATTGAAAAAGAAATTAACGATATTGATACCTCGAAGATAGATATGAAAGAAGTTAGTAAGCTAATAATTGTCAATAGAGGTGATGAGTTAGCAGAAATTATTCCTCCTAAAAGGGGCAAAGATGGAAAAAATGTCAAAGGAGAAATAGTAGAAGGATTTTTAGGCAAAGAATTAAAATTAAAACTTGGAAAAAATGTTTACTTAAACGATAATAAGATAATATCTAATATTGATGGGAAGTTTGTAACTAATCAAGACAGAAGTGGAGAAATATACATTGATGTACTCGATGAGCATAAAATTACTGGGAATATAGATTATTCGACTGGAAATATAAGATTTCCAGGAAAATTATATATAAATGGTGATGTGAAGGCGGGTTTTGTTGTAGAAGCAAAGGATTACTTAGAAATAAAAGGGGTTGTTGAATCTGCTAATGTTATCTGCCAAGGAGATGCTTATGTCTTTGGCATTAAAGGTGCAGGAAAAGGTATTGTTAAAGCCAAGAACCTAAAATGTAATTATATTGAGAATTCATATATTGAAGTAGAAGATACACTGATTGTTTCTACTTCTATTTTAAATTCAACAATAAAAGCAGGTAAAAATGTAGTTGTCGAAGGTAAAAATGGCCGAATAGCAGGTGGAAGTGTCCTAGCTACTAAACTGATTGAATCAGATATCTTAGGTAGTGTTATGCATGTTAGAACTATTTGTGAAGTTGGAATCCCCCCAGAATTAAATCAAGAACTGTTAAATCTAGAAAGTCAATTAACATTAGATACAGAAAATCTTAAAAAGATTAGTTCTATTTTGACAGGTTTAAGAAAGTTAAAAGATATGGACAAATTAGATGAACAAAGGTTAGAATATTACAAGAAATCCTTAAATACTTTTAAAGTACTTCTTGATGATATCGAAAGAATGCAGGAAAGAATTAGAGAAATAAAGACGAAAATACAAGATTCAAAAGGTGAAGCTTTTATTATCGCAAGAGATATAGCATATCCAGGAGTTGAAGTAATTATTCATAAAAAGAAGTTCGTTCCTACAAAACCCCTCACGAAGGTTATATTCCAATTAGAAGATGAGGAGATTATTTTAAGAGGTTATAAAGCTGAGACATATAAGCAGGGTGGAAAATAATGAATCATATCTCAAAAAAACTAGTATGTAGTACTATTTTAGTAAGTCTTTCTTTGATTTTATTTTCAGGTGTTTTAGATGAATTTATATATATTCTTGATATAGATCAACTAATTGTATCAAATGATCTTGCTTTAAATGTTTTAGGAATGTACTTAAAATATTATGAAGAAGGAAATGTCCAGTATAAAACTGCTGCAGACCAATCAAGAACATATACAAATTTAAATATAAAACCGGATGATTCATTAATATTTGATATCCTTTCAGGATATCAAAAGGGCAACGAAAAAGATACAATTAATAAAATAGAATCTGCTCTAAAAAAATATCCGAATTCAGTTACTATTAATGCAGTTAGAGTTATTTTTTTGTATGATGAATACAAAAATACCAAAGATTTAGAATTATCTAAGAATATTTTAAGTTCTCTTGATATAATAACACAAAGTAAAGGAGACAATCCTTTTTGTGTTTATTATGAATCATTAGTAAAATGGGATTTAGTAGATGTAAATGAAAAAGAATCTATTTTCTCTAAAGTTGAAAAAACGTTTAATTCTTACTCAAACAACATTAATATTTTAGAATTATTAATTTGTCAAGCATTCGAGCTATCCAAATATGAAAAGATAGTACAGTTGGCTCCTAGATACGAGAAAGAACCAAAGAAGAATGAGTCAATATCGCTAATTTTAGCTTTTTCGTTTAATTATTTAAATGAAAAAGAAAGAGCAAGAAATATTGTAGAATCGTTAATTCAAAATTCAGATAAAAAAAATATACTTTCTAAAAGTTATGAACTATTAGGAGACATTTCTGATACATATACCCAGAAGAAAAGAAATTATGAATTTTCTTTAACTTATGATCCTAAGAATGTAGATTCTTTAGCTAAGTTAGGAATTTTATTGTATCAACATGATATGAAAAATAATATAGAATTATCCAGGATATATCTTACGAAAGCTATAATTTTAGATCCTAACAATGAGCAGGTAGCAAATATATTATTGAAGATCAATAACAAACTTGAACAAAGGCTTTTTTTGATTTCTTATATACCTTTATTTTTAATTTTAGCTGTCATTGTGTATATCTTATACAAATTTTCAGAAGAGGAGACAGAGGTAGAAGATGAAAAACAGTGAGAATATATTGAAAGTTTTGGATAAAGGGTTTGTAGAGATTGTTGACTATATGGGAGGAGATAGATCCGCTGTTAGAGCTGCAAGAGTATCTCATGGGAAAGATATTTCTACAGATGAAAGAGACAAAAATCTTATAGCTTATTTAATGAAAAACGGGCATACATCACCTTTTGAACATATTACCTTTACTTTTCATGTAAAAGCGCCTATTTTTGTTGTTAGACAATGGTTCAGACATAGAATAGGGATGTCTCCTAATGAAATAAGTAGACGATATACCTCAAAAAATGTTGATGAATTCTATATACCTTCCAATATTAGAATACAAGATATTGAAGATAAACAAAAAAGCGTAGTTGTTGAAGATGAGGGTCTGAAAAAACAGATGATCGAGATTATTGAAGAGGCTTATTTGAAAACTTATGAATCTTATGAAAAACTTATTAACTTGGGTGTAGCCAAAGAATTGGCAAGAATTATTTTACCAGTAGGAGAATATACGGAATTTTACCTTACTACAAATGCCAGAGCATTAATGCATTTCTTGGATATGCGAGCTTCTTCTCACGCTCAATGGGAGATACAGCAATACGCTATAGCTTTAGCTCATTTTTTTCAAAAAATATGCCCTTGGACTTATGAAGCGTATATTAAATATGTTTATCAGGGTGATGTGTTAGAAAAATAACAGCATCCTTTTTATTAAGTACATTCTTTATATTACATGATCAATAACAATATTAGGCAATAGGAGGTATATTTGTGAAGAAATCAATAGGACTTGTTGTTGTGTTATTAATTACAGGATTTGTTTTTTCTATCACTTTTTTAACAGACATTACTTATAATACAGATGTTTCTTATGCATCTGCTGAAATAGAAAGAATTTTGTCAAACTATGGGATAAAAATTGGTTCTTTAACTAGTGAAGTAGATATTAAATTGGCTTTACAGGAAATATTAAATATAGGATATTTTTCCACGGTTTCATATAATTTGAATGAAGAAACAGGGACACTTTCTTTATATTTTACACCTAATCCGTCACCTGAAAAAATAGTGATTGAGTATTTGGGAGACAAATTAATTGACAAGAAAACGATCCAGTCGGTAGTAACTGTGAAAGAAGGTATTCCTATTAACTTCAATGAATTACAAACTTCAATGAAAAAAATACAAGATTTATATGTTCAAAATGGATATCAATTTGTTGAAATTTCGACAAACCTAAAAATTGATGACCAAGGAGTTAGACTAGAACCTATAGAAGTTAACAAAAAAAGTTATGAAGCAAATACGTTAGTTTTTCTAATAAAGGAATATAGTCTTTGGGATTTAGAACTGAAAGGAGAGTTAGCTCAATTAGATAAAGAACAGATTAAAAAAAGAATCAATTTTGATTTTAAAAAAGATTGGAACAAGAAATTTTTCTTATTTAGACCCAGCGCTAAAGAAACATATCCTAGCATTCAAAAGATACAAAATATATATGTTTCTTTAACACAAATTCCTCTTTTTGCAGATGATGTAAATTTGTCATTTGAGATGGTGGATATTGAAGAAAACAAAGGTGGAGAATTGATACTAGTTCTCAACGGAAGTTTAAGAAGGTTAATTGATAAAGAACCCGTTTTTATAGAAGAGATAGAATTTATTGGAAATGAGAGTATACCTCTATTTAGGTTAAATGAGCAAGTAACAAAGTATGTAAGTCCAATAACCTACGCCTATAATCTAGATCTTTTATATGCATATGATGCTGTTCAACAGTTATACATCAAAGAGGGATACTTATATACAGCTATAATACCCGAATATAAAGCTGAGGAACAAAAATTAGTGTTTGAAATAAAGGAAGCAAAGGTTGGAGATGTAGAAGTAATTCAAAAAGAAGATGCAAAGACTCAAAAATATATAGTCGATTCCCTGGTAAAAATTAAACCTGGAGAACCCGTTAATCAGAAAAAACTTCAGGATACCTATATCTCATTTGTGGGAACCGGTTTTTTTGAAAATGTAGAAATTGTTCCATATCAACAAGATGAAAATATAATAGGTTTTAAGATTACGCCTATTGAAAAAGAAAAATTAGGAAAGTTAATAGGCGGAATTCAATGGTCACCTCCAAAAAAAGAAGAAGACAAATGGTATAAAGGATTTAGTGGTTCATTAGAAGTACAATGGGCAAATCCCTTTGGATATGGTGAAACCTTTGATTTAAAAACAACTATGGTACCATTAAGTAAACAATACGTTTTTGAATTTGATTTTGATATTATTAAACTTTTAGGGAGCAATTTAAATCTAGGAACAAATATTAAATATACAATTAATCCAGACGAAACCTCATATCTGTTAAAAGACAAAAAAATAACTAGTGAACTACAATTTGGAATAAGTCCAAGATACCAAATATATGATTTTTCATATTTAACAAGTTCATTTTCGTTTAATCATTACAAATTTGAAGAAACAACTGAAGATGCCACAGATACTTCTACTTCTTCAGAAACAATTAAATCTTTAAATACCCTAGATAGTTCTATAGGATATATTTACGATACTATTGATAGTCCTTATAGACCATATAATGGATATTATTTTAAGGTAAATGATATTATGGGTTTTGAGATAAATAATATTGATGACAATTATATAGGTGTCAACCTAGAAGGCAAATTATTTAAAAGTTATTATAAATTTACTCTAGGTTCCCGATTAAGACTATCAACAGTAGTAGATGAAAAAGATTTATATCCGGACTTTTGGGTTGGAGGATTTAATTCAGTAAGAACTTATCCATTTTATGAAAAAGATGGAGACGCCGCATTATTACTATTGAATACAGAATTGGTGTATGAACTTGCTAGAGGAGACATACCATTGGATCTATTTGGTTTTTTTGATTTAGGGAATGCGACCGGTGATATTTCAACTATTTTTTCTCAACCAATTTGGTCATTTGGTGGAGGTTTAAAAATAACAGTTCCATTGTTCGGGCAATTAAGTTTTGGTTATGGATGGGACAAAAATTTAGAAGGTAATTTCTGGATAGGTTTAGGTCAAGTGTTTTAAAAAATATTTAATTATAAAAATTTTAATATATAATTGACAACAAAATGTAATGATACACTAATAAACTTGTCATGTGATTATGTTATTCTTAGGAAAAGTTAATTAATTAAGAGCGGAGGCGCAACCAAGATTAGTAGCTTCTCTTATTGATGAGGCGGAAAAGAAGCGAAAGGCGAGGTTGCCGAAGGGGTATAAAAGTAGCCTCAACTTTTATAACCCCTGGGTATGTAGGGAATACCTACATAACTGTCACGTTTTGTCCCAACGTGGAGAGCCGCTAAAATATAAATTTTTTATATAAAACCTCTCCATGTTGAGAGGTTTTATATTTTGATTTTATGGAGGTGAATACCTTGAAAGTGGCAGTGGTAGGAGCAACAGGAGAAGTTGGGCGGATGTTTTTGAGACTTTTCGAAGAGTATAACTTGATCAACGAAATTCAGGAACTAAGATTATTTGCTTCAGAAAGGTCAAAAGGACAGAAAATAAAAGTTGGTTCTAAGCATTATATTGTAGAAAAATTAGAAGAAGAAAAAATGAAAGAAAAATATGATTATATATTATTTTCTGCTGGCGGTAGTGTTTCTGAAAAATTTGCTTCAATTGCTGAGAAAGCAGGTAATGTTGTGATAGATAATTCTTCATTTTTTAGGATGAAAGAAAATATTCCACTTGTAGTTCCAGAAATAAATGGAGATATTCTAAAGGGATATAAAGGGATCATAGCAAATCCAAATTGTTCTACGATACAAATGGTACTAGCATTAAATAATATTTATAGATCATTAATAATAAAAGAAATAGTTGTTTCTACCTATCAAGCTGTATCTGGTGCTGGTAATAAAGGTTTGATGGAATTGATAAATCAGCAACAAGGAAATACGGAGATTAAACATTTCCCAAAAATGATTAATAACAATGTTATACCTATTATTGGGGATATACTAGAAAGCGGATTTACTAAAGAAGAGGAAAAGATGATAGAAGAAACAAAAAAAATATTTGACGATAAGAAAATAAAAATTTATCCTACAACGGTAAGGGTTCCAGTATTGTATGGACACTCAGAATCGATATTTTTTAGAACGGAAAAAGATGCTTCAGTTAACGAGTTGATAGAATTAATAGAAAAAACTCCTAATGTAAAATATAGTGAGGAATATATTAGTCCTATAGAAGTAGCTGGAACAGATTATACCTACGTATCAAGGCTTAGGAAACCTGAAGAAAAAACTTTTTTGATGTGGGTGATTGCTGACAATATAAGGGTTGGAGCTGCAACAAATGCTATAAGGATTTTGTTGAAACACAAAGAATTAAACTCTATATAAAATACATTTTTAGGTGGTGTACGTGTTGAAGAAAATAATTCCGTTTAGCGAACAAAAAATTAAAGAATTCGCAAATAATACAAAAACACCTTTTTATCTATATTATGAAAATGGGATAAGGGAGAGAATTAAAACATTACAAGATGCCTTTTCATGGGCTGAATTCAAAGAATTTTTTGCCATCAAAGCTACTCCAAATCCTCGTATTTTAAGTATAGTCAAAGAAGAAGGATGTGGAGTAGATTGTAGTTCAATGGCAGAGCTGATTTTAGCTGAAAAGGCGGGGTTTAAGGGAGATGAAATATTATTTACATCTAACGATACACCCTTGGAAGAATATGAAAAAGCTTTATCTTTAGGCGCAACATTGAATCTTGATGATATTGGACATATTGATATTCTAAAAGAGCATTTACATATACCTGAATTAGTTTCTATTAGATACAATCCTGGTGGAGATTTTGGAAATTATATTATAGGGAATTTAAAAGAATCTAAATTTGGTGTTCCAAAAAAGGATCTAATAAGAGGTTTTGAGGTTCTTCAAAAATATGGAGCAAAAAAATTTGGGCTCCATATAATGGCTGTTTCAAATGAACTAAATCCTCATAATCATATTAAAGTTGCTGAAATAATGTTTAATTTGGTGTTAGAAATTCATACAAATTTAGGTATTAACTTTGATTTTGTGGATTTAGGCGGCGGCTTTGGGATACCATATAAACCTGATGAAAAAGAATTAGATATCTACTATGTATCTAGTGAAATAAAAAAATTATATGAAAAAATTATTTTAAAAAACGGGATAAATCCTCCAAAAATATATATGGAACACGGAAGATATATAACTGGTCCAAATGGTTATTTGGTTACACGTGTATTGCATATTAAGAATTCCTATAAAAAATATGCAGGAATAGATGCAAACTCTGCAAACTTATTGAGACCTGCTATGTATAGGGCATATCATCATATTACTGTCTTAAACAAGCCTTTAAATATAACGGAAGCAGAACTGTATGATGTAGTTGGTTCATTATGTGAAAATAATGATAAGTTAGCGGAAGATCGACTTTTACCGAAATTAGAAGTTGGAGATATATTAATTTTTCATGACGTAGGTGCGCATGGTCATGCAATGGGATTTAATTATAATGGTAAATTGAGATCTGCTGAGTATTTATTTACAAATGATCAATCATATGAATTAATTAGAAGAGCTGAAACATTAGATGATTATTTTGCTACATTATCATGTGAAAAGAAAGATAATTTAAATTAAATAAGGAGTGATTTTTAATGTTTAAAGGTGTTGGAACAGCTATGATAACTCCTTTTGATGAAAATGAGGAAGTTGATTACGAATCTTTGAAAAAATTTGTTAAATTTCAATTAACCAATAATATTGACAGTTTAATTGTTTTAGGTACGACTGGAGAAGCTCCAGCTATTGAGGATGATGAAAGAGAGAAAATAGTTGATATTGTGTTAGAAATTGTTGATGGAAAGATTCCTGTAATAATTGGAACAGGAACTAATAATGTAAAGCATGTATTAAAATACAATAAAATGGCAGAAAAAGCTGGTGCTGATGGTGTTCTGATTGTAACTCCCTATTACAATAAAAGCACTCAAAAAGGACTTGTAGAGTATTATAAATACATAGCTGAAAGAACTTCTTTACCTATAATAATATATAATGTTCCATCTAGAACAGGAATAAATGTAAATCCAGAAACTGCAATAGAAATTCATCATATTGCTAATAATGTAATTGGAATAAAAGAAGCCAGCAGCAATATTTCTCAAATCGTTGAATTATTTTCAATAAAGCCAGACACTTTTAGTGTATTCTCGGGGAATGATGATCAAGTGTTACCTATTATGGCTTTGGGAGGAGACGGAGTTATTTCTGTTACGTCAAATGTTGCACCAAAAGCTATAGTAGAGTTGACACATTTGCTTTTGGTGAATGATTTGCCCAACGCAAGAAGAATTAATAACAATTATACATTCTTTAACAAACTTTTATTCAGAGAGGTCAACCCTATACCAATTAAATATGCTGTTTCTCTTTTAGGGTTATGTAAAAATATACTTAGATTACCCTTAGTTTCTGGAACTTTAGAAACTCAAACTCTTGTAAAAAAAGAGATGGAGAGGTTGGGATTGATATGAAGTTTGGGATAGTTGGTTATAAAGGTAGAATGGGAAATGAAGTCAAATTGTTATTTGAGGAAAAAGGGCACGAATTTGTTTGGGGATATGATAAAGATGGAGAGTATTTTTCACAGACCCCTGAATTAATCATTGATTTTTCTCTTCCAGAGGTATTAGAAAAAACAATTGAGTTTGTTAAAAATTTTAAAGTTCCTTTAATTATCGGAACAACAGGATTGAGTGAAGAGCAATTGCAAAGTCTTAAACTATTATCACAAGAGATTCCAATTGTTCAAAGCTATAACTTTTCAATAGGAATACAATTATTTTTAAAAGTTGTAGATCTTTTGAAAGAATATATTGACGGATGGGACATAGAAATAGTAGAAGCTCATCATCGATTCAAAAAAGATAAACCCTCCGGGACAGCTAAAATGATAAAAGAATGCCTTGAAAAAGAAGTTCCAATAAGTTCGTTAAGATTAGGAAATGTACCAGGTGATCATATATTGTATTTAGCAAATTTAGGAGAAGTATTGACCATTTCTCATAGAGCATTATCTAGAAGGGCGTTTGCTGACGGTGTTTATAAATCGGCTAATTTTATTTTAAATAAAGAAAATGGTTTTTACATTTTTGAAGATGTGATGTTTGAAAATTAAGAAAGGAGTAAAATTAAATGAATAGTCAGGAAATAATTAATTATATAGCTAATTCAAAAAAGATGACACCTATAAAGGTATATCTTAGTGGAAAATTAAACTTTATAGATTTTTCAAACTTAGATTTTTTTGGTAACGACAAATTTGGCATTTTGTTTTGTGATGAGAAAGAGTTCAAAAAATTGTATGGAGAAAATAAAGATTATATTGAGAAATATAAGATTGAAATGGATAGAAAAAATTCTGCAATTCCCTTAGCCGACCTTTCAAAATATAATGCGAGAATAGAACCAGGAGCAGTCATTAGAGATATGGTAGAAATAGGTTCAGGATGTGTTATCATGATGGGAGCAATAATAAATATAGGGGCTCAGATAGGTGAAAATACAATGATTGATATGAATGCAGTCATTGGAGGAAGAGCAGAAATAGGTAGAAATTGTCATATAGGAGCTGGGGCAATAGTTGCTGGTGTGATAGAACCTCCTAGTGCCCAACCTGTTGTCATCGAAGATAACGTAATGATAGGTGCTAATGCGGTTATCCTTGAAGGAATTAGAATTGGTAAAGGTTCAATTGTTGCTGCCGGTTCTGTGGTATTATCAGATGTCGAGCCTTTTTCAGTAGTTGCCGGCGTTCCAGCTAAATTTGTTAAACATGTTGATGAGAAAACAAAATCTAAAACTCAATTAATTGATGAGTTAAGAAAATTAGAAAATTAAAAGTTAGTATTTTAAGAATTTTTTGTTTTACTTAATTAAACCAACCGGGGTGAAATAAAAAATGAATATTGTTGTTCAAAAGTATGGTGGGAGCTCAGTTTCAGATGCCGAACGTATGAAAAATGTTGCAAAAAAAATTCAATCAAAAGTTTTAAAAGGTTTTAAGGTGCTGGCTGTAGTTTCGGCGATGGGAGACACGACAAATCGCTTAATTAAATTAGCTAACGAAATTGTCCAAAGGCCAGAACCTAGAGAACTAGACATGTTATTAACAACAGGAGAACAGATAAGCGCCTCATTATTAGCTATGGTTTTAAATGAGATGGGGATTAATGCTAGATCTGTAAATGCTTTTCAATTAAAAATAATAACAACGTCTGATTTTACAGAAGCACAGATAAAAAATGTTAATAGAGAATATATTTATCAGAGTTTAGAAAAATATGATGTGCTTGTTGTTACAGGTTTTCAAGGGATCACAGAAGAAGGAGACTTAACAACTTTAGGAAGAGGTGGATCAGACACATCTGCAGTTGCTTTAGCAGCGTATTTAAAAGCGCCTTGCGAAATTTATAGCAATTTTCCAGGCATTTATACAGTTGATCCTAAACTGTATCCTCAAGCGAAGAAGTTAAAGTATGTAACGCATGATGAAATGTTGGAAATGGCTGCATTAGGTGCAAAAGTCTTACATCCAAGATCTGTTGAAATTGCAAAAAAATATAATGTTACAATTTATTGTGCATCATCTTTTAGTGATGAGGAGGGAAGTTACGTCGTGAGTGCTTATGAAAATTATTTAGAGGAACCTACTGTTACTGGATTAAGTGCAGATGACAATCAAATTCAAGTTACTATTTTAAATCTTCCAACAGATTTTTTATTAGTCAATAAGGTTTTTGAAGTTGCTGCTGAGAATAATCTTAATATTGATATGATTTCTATGATAAATGATCATGACAAAGTTAACGTGTCGTTTAGTATCGTTGAAAGTGGTTTGGAAAATGTAGATAAAGTATTTAATGGTTTTTTAAAAAATGTTGATGGAACAAAGATAAATTATAAGAATGGCCTTGTTAAAATATCTATTGTTGGAGTTGGAATGAGAAAAGCAAGGGGAGTTGCTTCCAGATTTTTTAAGGCTATGGAAAATATTCCTATAACCTTAGTAACAACATCTGAAATTAAAATTTCATGCTTAGTTCCAACCGAATATAAAAATAGGGCAGTTAATATATTGGCAAAGGAGTTTAATTTATGACTTTTTTAAAAATGTATGATACATTTCCTATTGAAATAGAGAGGGCAAAGGGAGTTTATATTTTTGATAAGAAAGGTCAGAAGTATTTAGATACATTTGCTGGAATTGGAGTTATGAGTTTGGGGCACTCCAATCCAGGTTTGTTAGAAACCATTAAATCAAAATTGGAAAGATATATGCATGTTTCTAATTTTTTTTTAGATGAGGATACTTTGATAGTTTCGCAACAGTTAGTGAAATTTACGGAAAAAAATGGTAGTGTGTATTTTACAAATTCTGGTACTGAAGCGACAGAAGCTGCATTAAAAGCAATCAAAAAACGGGCTACTCCAAAAAGAAATAAAATCATATATTTTGAAAATGCATTTCATGGAAGGACACTAGGCTCTTTATCTATAAACGGCTTTAAAAATTTACGAGAACCTTTTGAACCTTTAATACCAAATACTGTTGAGTTAAAATTTAATGATATAGATGATTTAAGTAATTTTTTTGATTCTTTTGGTGAAGAAACTTTGGCAGTTTTTGTTGAGCCTATACTTGGATCTGGTGGAGTTATTCCAATTAAGTTAGAGTTTGCAAGGGCTATTGAGCGATATAAAGAAAGGTACAATTTCATCTTAGTATGTGATGAAATACAGTCAGGGCTGGGCAGAACCGGAAAGATATTTGCTTACCAGCATTATAGTTTATCTCCTGACATTATAACTGTCGCAAAATCTTTAGGGGGAGGTCTACCTTTAGGAGCAACTATTTTTTTAGAAAATATATCTCAAGCCTTTGAAAAGGGCGAACATGGATCAACATTTTCACCCAATCCCGTTGCAACAGCTGGTGCGAGATACATATTAGAAAAGCTTCCAAGTTTATTGGAAGATGTAGCAAAAAAAGGAGAATACATCATTAAGGGTCTAAAAAATAAAAAAATTTCAAGAATAAAGGAAATAAGAGGAAAAGGGTTGATGTTAGGTATTGAATTAAAAGAATCTATGCCTAATATAATAAACGAAGCATTGGATTTGGGTTTGTTACTGAATGTTGTCAAAGGGAAAGTAATAAGGCTTCTGCCAGCGTTGAACATTGAATATGAGGAAATTGATGAGATGATTGATAAATTGGAGGTACTTTTAAAGTGATTCCTACTCCTTATGAATTAAGGCACGCCCTTCATAGCTATCCTGAATTAGCCTTTGAAGAAATTAAAACAACTCAACTATTAGAATCAAGCATAGATGAAATTGCTCGATTTTATCAAGTTGATTTAAAAATTTATAAACCATTATCCACCGGATTAGTCGTTGAATATAGTTATGGAGAGAATAATGATGAATATATACTTTTTCGTGCAGATATAGATGCATTGAACATAAAAGAACAAACAGATATTAAATTTAAGTCAAAAAACGAATATATGCATGCTTGTGGTCATGATGTTCATACATCCATACTGTATGGATTGCTTTTAGATGTTGTAAAAAACCGGATAAAAAAGAATATAATTTTCCTGTTCCAGCCAGCAGAAGAGTCAAAAGGGGGAGCAGAAAAAATCATTGAAAGTAAATTTCTGGATAGGTATAATATTAAAAAAGCATTTGCTTTACATGTGACTGATGAATATCCTTTTGGTACAGTTGCTACAACACGTGGTGTTATGTTTGCTTCGTCTATGGAAATAATTGTTACTTTTGAAGGTGAGGCATCTCATCTTGCTTTTCCTCAATATTCAAAAAACGCCCTAAATGCACTTAGATTATTTTTAGATTGTTTAGATAAGATTCCAAGAGATCCAATGATTCCCTTTATTTTTGGAATTGGAAAAGTAAGTGCTGGAAGGGCAATTAATATAGTACCTGATGAAGCCAAGCTAGAAGGAAGTGTGAGAAGCGTCAGTTCAGAAATTAATTTAGAGTACTTTCAGACACTAAAAAATATATTAGAAGGAATTTTGTTGATAACTAAGGTCAGTTATAAACTGGATAGAGGTTCATTTTATGTTGAAGTAGAAAATGATAAAGAGCTATATGATAATTATGTTACAGTCCTTTCTCAAAAGTTCGATGTTGTTGACTGTGGAATGAAAATGACAGCAGAAGACTTTGGGTTTATATCAAAAAAATATCCTTCATTAATGTGTTGGTTAGGAACATCAAAAGGTAAAAAATTTGGACTTCACAGCCCAAAATTTTTACCGGACGATGATAGTATTGATTTAGGAATAAAACTTTTTAAAACTTTTTTAGAAATGTAAATTATTAATAACCTAATTTTAACAAATATTCAGCCAATAAAAAATCCTCTTTTGTGGTAAGTTTTATATTATTTTTGTCATCCTCAACAATATAGATATTAAATCCACAATAGTGATAAATAGAAGCATCATCAGTAAAAGAATCTAACATATTTTCAACTTGTGAATAAGCAAATAAAAGCTTTAAAAAGTCAAATACTTGAGGGGTATTGTGCAAATAGATTTCGTCTCTATTTAAGACAGATTTGATGTTCATATTTTGAACTTTAGACATTGTATATGTTGCTTTTTCAGCAAGGATAGCTGCCCCTTTTTCTTTAGCCATCTTGACACATTCAGAGATTTTGTTGATGTTTACAAAAGGTCGTACTGCATCATGTATAGCGACGTATGATATTTTATATTTTAATTCTCTCAAAAATTTTAGACCATTATACACACTTTGTTGTCTACTATTACCACCTATTACAACAGAAATAAATTTGTTAAGATCTTGTACTTCATGTTGGGTTTCTTCACAATAATTTTTGTGAGAAATAACAATGAATTTATCAATTTCAGGCGAATTCTGAATTTTTTCTGCAGTCAGTCTTAAAACTGATTTCCCGTTTATTTTTTGAAATTGTTTAGGAACATTATAACCAGCTCTTTTTCCTTCACCACCAGCAACAATTATAGCACAAACCATATATATCCTCCTTTAGAAACTTCTAATATAAATTATTCTAATTATCTATATTAAAGTGTTAATGTAAATTTTATTTAAAAATATCAATAAATTAGTTTTTTATACTTAATTAATTTTATCATTTTGGTATAATAAAGTGGACAGAAAAAGTTCTAGAAAAGAATAATCCAAGGAGTGATGAATTTGTTAGTAGTAGGCATTGATTTAGGAGGCACGGAAATAAAAGCAGGTTTAGTTGACTCTGAAAAAGGAATAATAAAAAAAACATCTCATCCCACCGAGGTAGAAAAGGGTAATAAGAAAGTTATAGAAAATATTACTTTAGTTGCTTTAGAATTGATGAAAGGTGTCAAAGTTCAATCTATTGGAATTGGATCACCGGGTTCTATTGATAGAGGTAAAGGAATAGTAAGGTTTTCTCCTAATTTTCCTGAATGGCATGATTTTGAATTGGGTGAAAATATTAAACAAAATACGGGTGTAGAAGTTTTCGTTGAAAACGATGCTAATGCTTTTGCTCTTGGAGAGTGGTATTTTGGAAAGGCAAAAGGGTTAACCGATTTCATAGCTTTAACGTTAGGTACTGGAATAGGTTCAGGCGTTGTATGTAACGGTTTGTTTTTAACCGGTAAAAATGGGTTGGCACCTGAATTAGGACATATGGTTGTAATTCCTAACGGACCTCAATGCGGTTGTGGAAACAGAGGCTGTGTAGAAGCTATTGCTTCTGCCAAATCGATTGCAAGGGAGGCCAGAAATTTACTTGAAAGATATCCTAATAGTTTGGTTCTAAATTTGGCGGGTAGTAAAGAAAAAATTGAATCCAAACATGTTTTTGACGCTTATAAACAGAATGATCCCCTAGCAAAAGTGGTAGTTAATTTTGCTATAGATGCATTAGCTCAAGCTATTGGAAATTATATTCATGCCTTTAATCCAGAGAAAATAATTATTGGTGGTGGAATGAGTAAAGCTGGTGATGCTTTATTTATTCCTTTAAAACAAACCGTGAATAAATTCGTGATGACCAGTTTTGCTAACACATATTCAATAGAGCAATCACTTTTGGTTGAAGATGCAGGTATATTGGGAGCAGCTTCTGCTGCTTTGTATGGTGGGAGAGTTATATAACTATAGTTTAAAAATACATTTATAATTACTATTTATTTTTTAAATTAGATCGATGTAAATAGCAAATAAATAGCTGTTATATTGCAATATTCTGCATAGAGAAAAGGTAAAAGGATGAGAGATTCAAAAAAAGAAAGCTTTATAATGTCAAAAATGGGTGAGTTGGTTTTAAGGATTTTAGAAAAAGAAGATTTTCTAAAAGTAATCGTTTGAATTTATAATGGTGGGTCTAGGGCGAAGCCCTCCTACCTCCTTTGGTAGAAGTAACTGAGAAGTTAGAAAATTAAGAATTAGTAAGGATCAGAAGTGAAGAGGCATTTTGTTAAAATAATTAAAACTTAAATATACATATAGTAAGGATTTTAGAATTTGTGAAGACAGTAGAGTTAGCTTTATAAGAAGGATATACAAACTTGTTAATACATTTTTATTTGAAAGGAGGGAATGGCACATTGATCTCCAACCTATAGAGGATGGAGTATCATGTGCTTAAAATAGATGAATAATATATATGGAGAAGAGTCTGGTAAAGGTTTTGTAAAAGAAGTGCCCTTAGAAGTTTTCGCCAAGGCAATTGAAAGTGCTATTTACAAATCACCTATTAGGGAAAATAATTTTATCTATCTAAGTGATTTGTGGATAATTACATCCTTGCCAGAAGATCTAATTAGAGAAGCAATTGCGAAACACATAGATGATATTGATTTACCGGAGGATTTAGAAGGTATATACGATGACAAAAGAAATCATATCATTTGGAAGAAATCACAAGATTAAATTTTCCAAGTCAATTTAGTGGAGGTAATAAATTGAGAATTGATTTACATGTTCATTCTACTGGTTCCGATGGAACTAATAGTCCTGAAGAATTAATCAATATGGCTGTGGATAAAAAAATACAAGTTTTTTCTATTACTGATCATGACACGCTAGATGGTATTAAAGATATTAATTTTTTAGAAAATAGATTATTGAATAATTTAATTTTTGTACCAGGGGTTGAAATAAGCGCTGAATTTCCTACTACCTTACATTTATTAGGATATGCGTTTGACATAGAAAATGAAAAATTGAATCAATCTCTCAAAACTTTACAAGAGTTTAGAGAAGAAAGAAATTTAATGATGATTCAAAAAATGCAGAAATTGGGGTTTGATATAACTGAGGAAGAATTGTTAGAGGAAGCAGGTGGGGATTTAATAGGTAGGCCACATTTTGCAAGTTTAATGGTTAAAAAGGGATATGTTAAAAATACACAAGAAGCTTTTGAAAGATATCTTAAAAGAGGGGCAAGTGTTTATATAGATAAAAAAAGATTACCATATACCGAAGCAATAGAATTAATTACTCAAGCCGGTGGTATTGTTGTTTTAGCTCATCCTTATCAAACTCAATTAGAAGAACAAGAATTAGAAAAGCTTGTAAAATTACTTAAAGATGCTGGTTTAGCCGGAATTGAAGTATTTTATCCTCACCATACAAAAAAGATGATAGAAGAGTATAAAAGATTGGCAAGAAAATATGATTTAATAATTACTGCAGGTTCTGATTTTCATGGTGAAAATAAGATGGGTATTGAGTTGGGATTAGAAGTCGTTGAACATGAAATATTACCTTTTTTGAAAATTTTAAGGAAGCATTAAGTTTTTTCATGTAAAATTCCTTTTGAAATCAATAACCCCCAATAAAATCCCCAACTTATCCCGCATTACGCGGGGTTTTTTATAGGAGGAGATATGACTAAACAACTAATTACAATAGTACATGGCATATTTATGGGTGTCGCAGACTCTATTCCTGGAGTTTCGGGAGCTACAATTGCTTTAATGCTTGGAATATATGGAAAGTTTGTTAATTCATGGTCTTACTTTTTTTCGAATTTATTTAATTTTAAAAAGTTGTTCAATAGTGATGAATTTAAATTTTTACTTTTTTTGTATATAGGAGTAGCTATAGGATTATTATCCTCCTTAGGTTTTATTGATTATCTTATGACACACTTTCCAAATGCAATTTTTTCTTTTTTTGCAGGGTTAATTATTGGAGGAATAATATTCTTATTTACAGATCTCTTAAAAAAGAAAAAAGAAATAAAGAACAACTCATCTCCTTTGATTAATGTTTTTTCTTTAATTATAGGTTTTTCAATTGCATTTTACATTTCTGGAGCACAATTTTTGATAATGGATCATAGCTTGCCGATAATTTTCTTTTCAGGAGTGTGTGCAATGTCAGCTATGGTTATGCCGGGAATGTCTGGTGCTTTTGTCCTGTTAATGATGAATCAATATTCGTATATTGTGAATGCTGTTAATGAGTTTAGATTTTCAGTTATATTGGTATTTATTTTAGGTGCTGTAGTTGGATTAGCTTTTATGAGCAAACTTTTAAAGTGGTTACTTGATAAATATTATATATATACTATGATGTGTCTTATAGGTTTGATGATCGGTGGATTAAGAGCACCTATTTTAAATGTCAATAATTGGTTTATATTTGTAATTTATGTTATTATAGGGATAGTTAGTTCATTATTGATAGAGTGGTTCGGTAGAAAGGCTACTACTAATTAATCTACATTATACAGACTTTTTTTTAGATTTTCTTGGTATTCCGTAGGTGTTTTCAATCTCAATCTCTTTTCCAATATCTCTGCGAACAACAGAGACCGATTCTAGTTTTATTTGAAGTTTTAATTTTTTCTTTGAAAGATAACTGACCACAGTTCCAACATTTTCTTTATTTATATCTTCAACAGCAAGGGTAATATGAGGAATCCAATTTGTAGTTGAATAATATTTGTTTAGTTTTGTGTTATTTACATTTACTAGATTCCATAAAAACAAATGAAATTCTAATAACTCTTTTGTGGGTTTTATAGGAAGATATAAAGTAATCTTATCTCCAGTGAATAGCCCCAAACCTTGAGTTTTTATGGTTATTGAATTTAGAGTTTTTATAGAAGTTTTAATTACTTCAGTGAAATTTTCAATATTATAATTTTCTGCAACATTCCAAGTTAAGTGAGGAATAGAAATGTTGTTTTTTACCCATTTTATTCCAAATTTTGTTTCAAGATCATCCCATATCTTATAAATTTTGTCATAATGAGGTTGAGGTAAGATACTTAATAAAGCTTGTATAAAACGTCACCTGCCTTTACATTATTCTTTTTTGCTATAGAGAAGTAGGTATATTAAAAAATGAAAACTGTAGTTACTCAGAATTGCACTTGAAGCTTTTTTAAAAAAATGAGAAATAGAATATAAATACAGCTGTTTTAGGAGGTACATTTCTTTAGACATGAAAAAAATAACCAAAGAATTAAAAAGGATAATTTATTTTTTAATATATTATTTTGCCATCTCTGCATTAATTATTACTCTGTTCTACTTTTTTGTAGAAAAATATTTTTGGATGATTCTAATTATTTGGATTTTCACCACTTTTGGTGTAGTGAGTGTTTCTTTTTTTACTTTGGTAAACCTTAGATTAGAAAAACTTAATGAACTTAATAAAGTTTCAAAAGATGATGAAAAGGATGAAAGCAGCTATTAAGACTTGCTGTTTAAGTTTAATTCATTTTCTATTGTTGCCATTCCTTTTATAGCCAATTCAAAAAAATCATCTAATGAAATACCTAGTTTCGTAATTTCATTAATCTTATCTCTTTCAACACTTCGTGCAAAAGCTTTATCTTTATATTTTTTCTTTAAAGATTTAACCGACAAGCCGCTTATATCTTTATTAGGCCTAACTAACGCTGCCGCAGTTATTAAGCCGGAAAGTTGATCAGCACTATATAAAGCTATTTCTATATCTTTCTGGAGTGTCTTTTTTTCATTATGTGCTAAAATAGCATCTTTTATGTCTTGATCTACCATATCATCAAGAATTTCAACAGTTTTTAGTGCATGAATATCCGGATTGTTTTTAGTCATTTCGTAATCTAGATCATGTAATATACCTGTTATTTCCCATTTTTCTGGTTCTTTATTTAGTTTATAAGCTAATTCTTTCATTATTGCTCCTACAGCTAAACAATGAGATATAAGAGTATCTGTTTTTATGTATTGTTTAAGAAGTATTAGAGCGTCTTCTTTATTCAACTATATCCCTCCCTATATTCAACCAAATACTCACTTTAGAAATTCCAAAATTCTTATTATATATGTTTTAGAATTGATTTTTATAAAAGGCCTCATTAGTTCTAATCCTTACTAATTCCTAATTTCTTTAACTTTTTTCGTACTTGTACCGAGGAAAGGAAGAGGGCTCTGCACTGGACCCGTTATAAATTCAAATGCATACTTTTGAAGATATTCATTTCTAAAGACCCTATTCAATCAATACCGTCTTTAGATATTTTTAAAATATGTATATTTATGTTTTAAATTTGAATTATTTACCCAAATAACTTCACAATTCCAATCTATATTAATTTTGAATTTTATTGACTTTTTTTCATACTTGTACCGATGTAGGGGTAAGGGCTTCGCCCTCAACTCGTTATAAATTCAAGACATTTTTTGAAAATTTTTTTATAAAGGACCTATTTAATCAAATTTTTTAAAAGTCAGCTTTATTAAATAATAAAAAATTGCTATAATTATAATGAAGGTAGCAAAAATTATCCAAAGCCCTATTACAACAGGAGGCGTTATTGTTAAAAAGACAATTCCACAACCAATCAAACCTAAAAGAAGCCAAAATAAAGTTTTGCAATATTTTGCGAGTTTGTTTAAATTACTATTTAGTTTTAATGTATTCTGTTCCAAATTTTCAAGTGAATTCTTACATTGTTCTAATTCTCTTTTAAAAGATTCTAATTTTTCATTAAATTGAATAGATATTTGCTCTGATTCCAAATTTTTAAGGTCTTTTTCTCCTTTATTTTGCACTAAATAAGCCTCCTCTCATCGTATAAATCAAAGCTATTTTAAATTATATCATTTTTTTCAATTATTAACATCAGTTTCTTCGCCTTTTCAATTATTTTATGATATAATTTTTAATAGTTTGTAATAATATAAATAGCTTTATTATATACTTGTAAATAGGTGGAGAAAATGTATTTATTTAAGATAGATTTACAAATAAAATTTGGTAATTAAGCTAACAATTTCTAAATCGAGTTATATTGGGCCTTTAGAAATGAATTGAATTTATAATGGGTTCAGGGCGGAGCCTTCTTTCTTTCCTCGGTACAAGTACCAAAAAAGTTAAAGAAATTAAGAATTAGTGAGTATTAAAACTAATGAGGTATTTTGTAAAAAATCAATTCTAAAACATATATAATAAGAATTTTGAAATTTCTGACATTATCAAGTTATATTAAAGGAGGATGATTAATTATGGTTAAAAGAGAGATGACGAGACAATTCTTAGAAGATGCTTTTTGTGGTGAATCCAAAGCACATATGAAGTATCTTATTTTTGCAGATGATGCAGAAGAAAAAGGGTTAAAAAATTTAGCTCGGATGTGGAGAGCTATCGCTTATGCAGAGTATGTTCATGCAAGGAATCACTTTAAAGCATTGGGACATTTGGGTTCTATACAAGATAATTTGCAACAATCTATTGAAGGAGAAAATTTTGAAGTTCAGGAAATGTATCCAGTGTACAACAACGCAGCAAAATTTCAAAATGAAAATGAAGCTGTTAGAACTACACATTTTGCTCTTGAAGCAGAAAAAATTCATGAAGAATGGTATAAACAAGCTAAAGAAGCAACTAAAGAAGAAAAAGATATTGAAAAAGGGAAAATTTATATTTGTGATGTTTGTGGATATACTGTAGAAGGAGAAGCTCCCGATAGATGCCCAATTTGTGGGGCCCCAAAAAGCAAATTTTCAGAATTTTAAAAAAGGGGGGTTCAGTATGTTAGGAGAAGTTATTAAAATACAAGATTTTAAAAATGAAAAACATGTTCCTACAATAGATTGTATAGAAAAAGTGAAAGCCAATGAAGAGTTTGAAGTTGAAATTCAAGTAGGTAAAGAAATAAAGCATCCAAATACTGTTGAACATCACATTGTATGGTTAGATTTATTCGTTCATTATGATAATGATCCTAATACTGTTCATATTGGTAGGTATATATTTGGCCCAACCTTGGCTGAACCACATGTTAAAACTAAAATTAAATTACCCAAAACAGGTACTTTAATAGCCCTTTCTTATTGTAATATTCATGGGTTGTGGGAGAATACAAAAAGGGTTGAAGTGTTTTAGAGGTACATAATCAAAATTAAAAGGGGAGAAAATTATGGAGAAATATAGATGCACAATCTGTGGTTATATATATGATCCATCCTATGGAGATCCTGATTTTGGAATAAAGCCAGGTATACTTTTTGAAGATTTGCCCGACGATTGGACATGTCCTATTTGTGGGGCGCCAAAAGAAGATTTTGAACCTTATGAAGATTAGATATTAAAAAAACGGGACTTTTAGTCCCGTTTTTTAAGTATTTCTCCTGCAGCTTTTCTTATCTCTAATGTTTCTCCATCTTTTGAGTCTACAATTACTAAATCTCCTTCAGATATTTCATCTTCAATAATCATATTTGCAAGAGGAGATTCGATTTTTCTTTCGATAACTCTTCTTAAAGGTCTTGCACCATAAATAGGGTCAAATCCTTCTTTTGCTAACACATCTTTTGCAGATTCGGTTATTTGAATGCGTATTTTCTTCTCTTTTAACCTTTCTTCTAATCTATTAATCATTATATTGACTATATCTTTTATATGTTCCATACTTAATGGCTTGAATACAATGATATCATCTAATCTGTTTATGAATTCGGATCTAAAGACGGTTTTTACTTGAGACATAACTTCTTGTTTAATTGTTTCATAACTTTCCTCTAAATTCTCGTCTTCTATGAATCCAACACTCTTTTTTGTTTTGCTTATTTTGTCAGAGCCAATATTGGAAGTCATGATTATAATGGTATTACTAAAGTTTATAGTTCTTCCCTGTGAGTCAGTTAATCTTCCATCATCTAATATTTGTAAAAGAATGTTGTATACGTCAGGATGAGCTTTTTCAATTTCATCCAATAGTATTACAGAAAAAGGTCTTCTTCTAACTGCTTCAGTTAATTGCCCGCCTTCCTCATATCCTACATATCCAGGTGCTGCACCTATTAATCTTGAAACATTGAATTTTTCCATATATTCACTCATATCAAATCTAATTAATGCATCTTCAGTTCCAAACAAGATTTCTGCTAAAGACTTTGCAAGTTCCGTTTTTCCAACTCCGGTAGGACCAAGAAATAGAAAAGAACCTATAGGCCTTCTCGGATCTTTTAGTCCAGCCCTTGCCTTTTTTATGTGTTGTGCAACAATCTTAACAGCTTCTTCTTGATCAACAAGCCTTTTGTGTATTTCGTTTTCAAGATTAGCAAGTTTTCTTTTTTCGTCCTCCACCATTCTTGTTACTGGGATTCCCGTCCATTCTTGAACTATAGCTGAAATAGTATCTTCGTCAACTATATTGTCCATTTCTCCTTTTAGATTTTTCTCTATTTTTTTAAGATTTTCTAATTCTTTTTGTACGTCAAAATATTCTGCTTTTTTCTTTGACGCTTCTTCATACTTTTCTTCTAGAGTTAGCTGATTAATTTCGTCTTCTAATCTAGACATTTTCCTTTCTAATTCTAAAATTTTTTCAGGTTTTCCTGAGCTTCTTAATTTCACTCTTGCACATGCTTCATCAATCAAGTCAATAGCCTTATCAGGCAGATATCTATCTGTTATGTATCTATTTGAAAGTTTAGCCGCAGCAACCAATGCTTCATCCAGTATTTTAACCCCGTGATGCTTTTCATATGACTCTTTTATACCTTTAAGTATTTCGATGGTATCTTCAACAGATGGTTCTTGTACATATACAGGTTGGAATCTTCTGGCTAATGCTTTGTCTTTTTCAATGTATTTTCTATATTCATCGTAAGTTGTTGCCCCAATAACTTTAATTTCACCTCTTGCTAGTGAGGGTTTTAGGATATTTGCTGCATCCATAGCTGTTCCTTCAGCAACGCCGGCACCAATAATATTGTGCAATTCATCAATAAATAAGATAATTTGATCACTGTTTTTTTTCACACTATCAATTACAGCTTTTAACCTTTCCTCGAATTCTCCCCTAAATTTGGTTCCTGCTAATAATGCGGCCATATCTAATTGAAGTATTACTTTGTTTTTTAAGTAATCAGGTGCATTTTCATTCACTATTAATTGAGCTAAACCTTCAACAACAGCTGTTTTTCCTACTCCAGCATCTCCAACTAAAACAGGATTGTTTTTGGATTTTCTTGATAGAATTTCAATCACTCTTCTTATTTCTTTTTCTCTACCTATTACTGGGGTTAGCTTGCCCTTTTTTGCTTCTTTGGTTAAATCAATTGTATATTTTTTTAAAGGATCTCCTATACCTTCTCCCAATTCTTCATCCCCCATTTCTACAAGTTCATTGAGTAATTCTCTTATTTTACCCTCATTTGTAAACGAGGCTAATAACTTAGATGCATATGAAGATCCTTCAAGTAATATTCCAAGTAATAAAGCTAATAAAGGGATTTTATTAAGACCTAGTTTACTAGCCTCTGTTTTTGCTATTTGAAAAGCAGTTCCTAAATTATTTGATATATATATTCCTTGTTGCCCCGCAAAAGGAAAAGAATAATATATTCCCATTTCTCTAGAAATAGCTTCTTCTAATCGTTGTTTTAAGAGATTAACATCTTTTCCTTCAAATGCTTGTAATACGCTTTCATCATTCATATTTAAAATTGCTAACAATAGGTGTTCTGGTTTTAAAATATTTCCACCACTATAAGCTAGTGTATTTTGTGCTTCTTGAATGGCTTTTAAAGATTTTTCTGTAAAATCGTTAGGGTTAAATCTCATTATTGTTCACCTCCATGTTAATATAAAATTAATGTTTTGGTTTATCACTCGAAACCTTCAACTGCTAATTCATTTTAATTATAATATTTTTATTTTATTTTGTCAAGTTAATCTTGAATTTTCATACTATACTAGTGATAGTTTTCCTATACTAGTTATAGTTTTCTGGCAGATAAAGTGGTATAATTTATTATAGATATTTGGTAAGATTTTGAAGTCAATTCGAAATGTTTAAAGGGTGAAATACCCTTGTATTTTTTAGATTTTAGGATTTGGGAGGCATGATAGATGTGATGGATAATCTTTTAAATATTATATCAAAAGAAGACCCAAGAAAACTATTAAAGTCTACTTTTGAAGAAATATCAAGTCGTTTAAAATACAAATTAAGAAAAGAGAATTTGGTATTTATTTATGAAGCAAAGAGAGAAATTTTAAGATCTTTAGCTTCTACTGTTTCGAATATTAGTCAGATTAGGATTCATTTATCAAATGAAGACGAATTAAAAAAACAGCTTATTTCTGGCCAAAAGGTTTTTTTGAAGATAACATCAAAAAATATTGATACCAGTGATGCTGAGATCGAAGAAGTGTCTCTTTATTTATACCCCATTGTTTTAAACGACAAGTTGATTGGTGCGGTAGGTTTTTTCGAGGATCCTACCGATGAGCAGCTATTAAAAGAAGAACTATATTATTTTTCGATACTCATTGATTTGGTTTTGGAAACCTTAAAGATTCAAGAATTAAAAGAAAAAATATCTTTGATGGTACAATTAACAAACGTTTTGGAAGAGATCACCGAAGAAAATGTTTTAATTAATAATGTGTTACATTTAATAAAAAATTCTTTGCATGCAGAGTGCCTTGCATATTGGAAATATGAAGATAATAAATTAGTGTTGAATTGTTTTACAGGTTTAGAAGATAGCAAAGTAAGATTTAAAACACTAGATGTTGAGAATTCATTGGAAGGCAGAACGATAAAGGAAAAAAGTAGTTTTTTTTTGATTGGAAGAGAGAATTTTGAAAATTATCCTTTGGCTTTTGATATAGATTTGAAATCTTCAATTCATGCTATAGTTGAGCAAAATAATGAAATTTATGGTGTATTAAGTGCTTACAACAGAGAAGAAGGTTTTGATTATAGAACATATAAAAATTTTGATGAAACTGATTTTAGTGTATTAAACGATTCCGCAAAAAGGTTGGCTTTTTCTTTTCATAGAATAAAGCTATACAGAAAACTTCAAGATGAGGTTAGTAAACTTACTAGTTTAAAAGAAAGTCATGAAAAACTTATAGAGATGCAAAAAGAATATCTTGATAGAATGAATAGCTTAGATAAAATATCTCAAGCAGTAAGGTCTGTTTACGATAAAAATCTGGCAATAAAAATAATGTTATTAGGTTTAACATCTGGCAGAGGATTAAAATTCAATAGGGCTCTTTATTTAGAAAAAGATAGTGTTCGGGGTTTGTTGATTCCAAAGTTATGGGTTGGTCCAGATGAAGATCAAGACGCCAATGAGGTATGGAAAGAGGCTAATATAAGGGCTATAAAATATGGAAGTCTAACGCAATATCTAAAAGAAGAAGGTATAAGACTTCCTAGCAATAATAAACTTACATTGACAGTCCAAAATAAAGTTTTAGCATATAAAGGCCATCCTATTTTAGAAAGAGTTGTTGAGAAAAAACAAGTGATTCATGTTGTTCCTCAAATGTTAGAGATAAAATGGGAGGATCTAGAAGACATTTATGATATTGTAAGAACAGAGGAATTTCTAATTTTTCCCATTACAGGTATGTTGGAAACCAAAGGTGTTATTATAGTAGACAATAAAATTACAAGAAAGCCTGTTACCACAATGGATATTGAAATTGTTAAGTTATTTAAAGATAATGTTGGTTTAGCTATTGAAATGATTGAAAATTATCAGGAGCTAAGCCAAAAAACAAAGAGATTAGAAGAGCAAAAAGATTTAATGGATTATTATAGACGTTTTAAAGATAATATTTTACAGAATTTACCAGTCGCTATAATAGTTGTGGATCGTGGAGGAAAAATTACTGAATGGAATAAAAAGGCAGAAAATATTTTTTCAAGACCTAGAGAAAACGTTATGGGAACTTCTATTGCTGATTTAGTAAGTGTTTTTGGAGATGATATAATAGAAATAATACAAAAAGTGTATCATTCAAGAAACTACTTGAAACTTCAAAATTACAAGCTTTATTTATCTAATGAAGAAAGAACTTTTGATATTCAATTTTCGCCTTTAAGAAATGAGGAATTAGGTGTAGTTGAAGGGATTATTATAGTTTTTGATGATGTAACTGAACTATATAATTTACAAAAAGAAATGGAAAAAAGAGAGAAATTGGCTACGATGGGCGAGATGGCGGCAAAGATTGCCCATGAAATTAGGAATCCGCTTACAGTTATAGGAGGTTTTTTAAACAGGCTTAATAAAAAAGCAGGAGATAATGAATACGTTCAAAAGTATACTAAAATAATAGGTGAAGAGTTGTATCGTCTAGAAAATATTGTAAATGAAATCCTTGAATATACTCGTGGAGTTAAGTTAATGCAGGTTGAAGAAATTGATTTGATAGAAATTATTAGAGAAGTATTACTTATGTACGAAGATTTTATCAAACAAAAAGATATTATGTTAAATATTGAGTGGTTGAATGAGAGGGTCTTTGTTAAGGCTGATAGAGACAAGATAAAACAAGTTCTTATAAATCTTATTAAAAATTCAATAGAAGTTGTTGATGAGAATGGTAAAATTGATATTAAAGTTGGTAAAGAAGATGGGAAAGCTTTTTTTGAAATATCGAATAATGGAGCACCAATTTCAGCTGAGGTCAAAGATAAATTATTCACACCTTTTTTCACTACTAAGAGTGACGGTACAGGATTAGGATTAGCAATATGTAAAAAGATCATTGAAGAAGAACATAAAGGTAAAATATTTTTAGTAAAATCTGATGAAACAGGTACTTCTTTTAGGTTTGAGATACCTTTGGTCCATAGCAATTAATAATGTTAACCAAAGTTATAAAAAACACATAAATACTTTAGTATTTTGATTACTATATAATTTTAAAGAATTTTTGGAGAATAAAGAAAAGAAAAAAGTGGAGGGATAAAATTGTCAAAGATATTAGTTGTAGATGATGAAGAAAATATAAGGACTTTAATAAAAGAAGAATTGGAAGACGCTGGATATGAAGTTTTTTGTGCGCCAAATGCTAAAAAGGCATTAGAAATACTAGATAATAATAAAGATATAGAAATTATTTGTACAGATATAGAGATGCCTGATGTCAACGGTTTAGAGTTAGCGGCAGAAATTAGAAAGAAGTATTCTAATAAAAAAATCATATTTCTTACGGCTTATTCACATTATAAAAGTGAAATGGCTTCATGGGCTGCAGATGCATATGTAGTTAAGTCTATGGATTTAACAGAATTAATAGACACAATAAAAAACTTAATAAAAATCAAATAAAAAATTTGGAGGTGCACATTTTGAATTATAAAGATACAATAAACCTTCCTAAAACAGATTTTAAGATGAAGGCCAATTTAAAATCATTGGAACCAACTATTCTGGAAAAATGGGAAGATATAGATGTAGCTAATTACTTAATGGAAAATAGAAAGGATGCCGAAAAATATATATTGCATGATGGACCACCTTATGCAAATGGTGATATACATTTAGGAACTGCCTTAAACAAAGTTTTAAAGGATATTGTAATAAAATATAAAACTCTACGAGGATATAATTCTCCATATGTTCCTGGTTGGGATACTCATGGTCTTCCAATAGAACATAGTGTGACAACAAAGTTAGGTGACAAAGCTAAGGAACTAGATAAATTAGAAATAAGAAAAATATGTGAAGAATTTGCAATGAAATATGTTGATATTCAAAAAGAAAGCTTTAAAAGACTTGGTGTTATAGGTTTTTGGGAAGATCCATATTTGACTTTGAAACCTGAGTATGAGGCGAAAGTTTTAGAAGTTCTTAAAAGTTTGGTAGAAACAGGAAATGTTTATAGAGGGAAAAAACCTATATATTGGTGTACGGAATGTGAAACTGCTTTAGCAGAAGCAGAAGTAGAATATCATGATCATAAATCTGATTCTATATATGTAAAATTTCCGATGAAAGAAGAGAAGGATACATATATAGTAATATGGACTACCACGCCTTGGACTTTACCAGCCAATGTTGCTATTGCGGTGCATCCTGATTTTGAGTATGCAAAAGTTAAAGTTGATGGAGAATATTGGATATTAGCTAAAGAATTAATTACTAAAACATTAGAACAAACACATATACAACAATATAACATAATAGAAACGTTCAAAGGTCAAAAGTTAGAAGGAAAAAAGGCCGTTCATCCCTTTATGAATAGAGATAGTTTAATTGTTCTAGCAGATTATGTAACTTTGGATGAAGGTACCGGTTGCGTACATACAGCACCAGGACATGGAGTTGATGACTATAAAACAGGTTTAAAATATAATCTCCCAATAATTTCTCCTGTAGATGATAGAGGTTACTTTACGAAGGAAGCTGGCAAATATGCAGGATTGAAAATATGGGATGCAAATGAGGTCATAATAAGTGACTTAAAAGAATCTAACTTTCTTTTAGCTTCTGGTAAGATGGTTCATTCTTATCCACATTGTTGGAGATGTAAAAATCCTATTATTTTTAGAGCTACAGAACAGTGGTTTATCGATTTAGAGAAAAATAATTATAGAGAAAAAGTATTAGAACAAATTAAACAGGTTAATTGGATACCAAAATGGGGAGAAAATAGAATCACTTCAATGGTTAAGGAAAGGCCAGATTGGGTGATTTCAAGGCAAAGAGCTTGGGGTATACCGATTCCTGCTGTTAGATGTGAACAATGTGGCGATTTAATTTTAAGTGTAGAAACCTTAGACAGTGTTATTGATATAGTTAGAAATTATGGAAGTAATGCTTGGTTTGAAAAAGACATAAAAGATTTATTGCCTAAGAATTTTGTCTGCCCAAAATGTGGCGGTTCTATTTTTTCTAAACAAGAAGATATATTAGATGTATGGATAGATTCTGGCTCATCTTTTGAAGCAGTTGTGAATACAAGAGAGGAATTGAAAAAATTTCCTGCTGATTTATATCTTGAAGGAAGCGACCAACACAGAGGTTGGTTTCAAAGTTCGATTTTTTTGTCGGTAGCAAAACACGGTAAGGCCCCATATAAAGCAGTTTTAACTCATGGATTTATTAAAGATGAGGATGGACGTAAAATGTCTAAATCACTTGGTAATGTTATTAATCCAAGGGATGTAATAGATAAATATGGTGCAGATATATTAAGATTATGGGTTGCTTCATCAGATTATACTATGGATATAAAGATTTCAGATAATATATTACAGCAACAAGTTGAAATATATAGAAAATTAAGGAATACCTTAAGATTTTTATTAGGTAATATTTATGACTTTGATCCCCAAAAAGATTGTGTTGAATATGAAGAGATGTACGAAATTGATAAATGGGCAATGTTAAAACTACACAAACTTATTAAGGATGTTACTGCTGCATACGATAATTATGAATTTTATAAAGTACATTATTTGATTAATAACTTTTGTACTATTGATATGAGCTCCATTTATTTAGATATAATTAAGGACAGAATTTATGTAGAAGGTAAAAAATCTAAATTAAGAAGGTCCGCACAAACAGTCCTGTATGAAGCGCTAATTGCTCTTACTAAAATGATGGCACCAATTATTTCATTTACTGCAGAAGAAGTTTATGATTATCTTCCAACTAGTGAGAAAAAATATAAAACAGTTTTTGTTGAGCAATGGCCTGAATATAATGAAAAATATTTAGAACCTAAATTAGAAGAAAAGTGGGAGGTTATATTATCTCTTAGAGAAGATGTACTTAAAGCCCTAGAAGAGAAAAGAAAAGAAAAACTTATAGGGAACTCACTAGATGCAAAGGTTATTTTAGATATTCATGACCAGGACTTAAAGAAATTCTTAACAGATTTTGATGAAAGTTTTTTGGCAGATATTTTTATTGTATCTCAATGTGAGATAGGTTCTGTTGATGAGGGTTTTGATGGGAAGAAAGCCAAAATAAAAATAGTTCAAGCCATCGGTAAAAAATGTGAAAGATGTTGGAAGATAGATCCTCAAACTGGAAAAGACGAAAAGTATCCGGACGTTTGTCCAAGGTGTGCCAAAGTTTTAAGGGCTGAAGAATACTGAGGTTTTCTTCGGTTTAAACTGGGGGTGAGTTATGAGACTTTTTGTGGGTAAAAAAGAAGAAAAGGTTAAAGATCTTGTTTTTAAACATTTGGATAAAATTCAAGAAGGATTAGATGTATTTCAAGAGGTTCTCGAGTTATATTTAACTAACCAATATGAAGAAATGATGGAGAAGGTTCAAAAAGTATCTTTACTTGAAAATCAAGCAGATATCTTGCGAAGAAAATCAATAAGTGTTATGTATGAAGGCGCATTTTTGCCTAATTTGAGAGGGGAGCTATTAGCTTTAATAGAAAGTGTAGATAAAGTTATGAATAAGATTCAAAGTGTATCTGAGAGTCTTGATTTTCAAAGGCCTAAAATTCCAGAAGAGTTCAAAGAGGATATATTAAAGCAAAATCAATATGTTAGGGAAACTTATAAACACTTAAAAAGTTCTATAGAATCTTTGTTTTTAAACATAGAAAAGACGAACGAAGATATATTAAAAGTCGAGGAATTCGAACATAAAGAAGATGTTTTAGAAAAAAGTATGATTAAGAAGTTATTTTCTATGGGCAATTTAGAATTAGCAGAAAAGCTTGAATTAAGAGACATATTTTCTCAGATAGGAGATATAGCTGATAGAGCAGAAGATGCTTCTGATAGAGTGTCAGTGATTGTTTTAAAAAGAAAAGTTAAATAAAATATGCCGCAAGTATTACTCGCGGCATATTTTATTATTTTAAAAAATATTAACTCAATATTAACTTCCGCTTCCCATTAGGCTATTGAGAAGGAACGAAATACCAGTAGATACTACAACGGCTATAATAATATCCACAAAGTTTATTCCTCCACCTTTTCCAGCGCTTTCTGCGACTTTTCTTACATTACTAACTTCTTGAGTTAAATCAGAAACGTTCTTTTGTACGGCTTGAACTTGAGAGTCTAATTTTGATATATTTTGAGCATTAGCGTTGACTTTTGTATTTAATTGTTGGGTATCAGTTTTGAGTTGAGCTACATCAGTTGCATCAGCTTTAGTATTTATTTTTGTGTTAAGGTTGCTAACTAAAGCGTTTAATTTCTCTACTTCTTGGTTTGTTTTTGCAAGAGAATTTTGAACCTCTGAAACTTTTTTAACCTCTTCTTGGAGTTGAGAAGTTGTTAAAGAGAGATTTTGATAGTTACTATTCAAACTAGTTACACTAGTTTGTAATTGAGAAACTTTTGTGTTTAGGGAGTCAATATCACTCTTGCTAACAGTGGAAGTAGGAACCGTCAAATTATCAATTTTTCTTTCTAATTCAGTTATCTTAGTTGTAGTGTAACCTAGTAATTCATAAGAATTTTGAAGCTCTTTAACAGAATTGTCTAACCTAGTAACTGAGCTTTGAAGATTCGATACGTTACTTGAAATAGAATCTAACCTACTTTGAATCTGTTGTAATTCTGCACTAGAAACCCCTTGAGGAACAGACAATGAATTTACCTTTTTCTCCAAGTTAGATAAATTTTGAGCCAATGGAGAAACTACCGACTGATTTATATAGTCTATAGTTCTTGAAAGAGCTACCGTAAGCTGATATCTGTTCATGTTTTCTAAACCTTTAAAGGTACCATCGGGATATCCCTCAATAATGCCAATTTTTGAAAGCCTTTCTACTGCGTCATAAGCCCAATGGTTAATGGGTACATCCTTAAAAGTCTGTGAGAATACTCCTACTGTTAAAATAATCACGAAAAACAAAATCCCTACCTTTTTCACAGCAACACCTCCTGGTTTTTATAATGTTATTAGTAATTTACTAGTTTTATTTTACCACAAAAAATGGTAAAATAAAATGAATAATTAGAGGAGGTGTTATTTTTGTTTCAACAAAGAACACACACTTGTGGACAACTTACAAAAGAAGATACTGGTAAAAAAGTAGTACTAAATGGATGGGTTGATAGAATAAGAAATTTAGGTGGATTAATATTTGTTCTTGTGAGAGATAGATATGGTAAAACACAGGTTGTTTTTGACCCTAATGATAACAAAGAAGTATATGAGAGATCATTAGAATTAAAAAACGAATTTGTAGTTTCAATCACAGGAGTGGTAAGAACAAGACCTGAAAAAGATATTAATTTAGGTATGAAGACAGGTGAAATAGAAGTTCTAGCGACTCAATTAGAAATTATATCTGAATCTGAAGTACCGCCTATATATATCAATAAGGACGAAGATGTTTCAGAAAATCTTAGGTTGAAATATAGATATTTAGACTTAAGAAAAGAAAAGATGCAGAAAAATCTCATTATAAGGCATCAAGTTATGAAAGCAACGAGAGATTATCTATCATCACAAAATTTTCTAGAGATAGAAACCCCTTATCTTACCAAATCAACACCAGAAGGTGCAAGAGATTTTTTAGTTCCTTCAAGATTAAAACCTGGAACATTTTATGCCTTGCCTCAATCGCCACAACTATTTAAACAGTTGCTTATGGTAGCAGGGTTTGATAGATATTTTCAAATTGCGCGTTGCTTTAGAGACGAGGATTTTAGGGCAGATAGGCAGCCTGAATTTACACAAATTGATATAGAAGCTTCTTTTATTAAAAGAGAAGATATATTTAATGTGACTGAACAATTGATAAAAGACATTTTTCAAAAAACTATAAATGAGAAAATAGTAGTTCCTTTTAGAAGATATACATATGACGATGTAATGAATAAGTACGGGTCAGATAAACCTGATACCAGATATGGCATGGAGTTTATTGAATTGAGTAATTACTTTGAAGAAACTGAAGCTAAGTTTATAAAAGAAGAATTAGCAAATGGTTCTGTATTAAAAGGTTTCATTATACCAGAAAAAGCAGAAAACTTTGCAAGAAGCAAGTTTGACGAACTTGTTGAATATGTAAAAAGCTTAGGAAGTTCTGGAATGATATGGATATCTCTTACTAACTCTGGAGATATTAGATCAAACATTAAAAAGATAGCAGAAAGAGAAATAAGAAAACTAATAGAAAATGATATAATTAAAAAGAATAGTGTTATGTTAATGATACTAGGAGAGAATAGCAAAGTTAATCAAATATTAGGTCAATTAAGAAATAAAATAATAAAACAAGAATTTGAGAAAAAATCAGGTTTTGATTTTTTGTGGGTAATCGATTTTCCAATGTTTTCTTGGAGTGAAGAGGAACAAAGAATTATGGCTGAGCATCATCCATTTACAATGCCTAATCTAGAAGATTTTAAAAAATTTAAAGATATCGATCCTCTAAAAATAAAGTCTCAGTCTTATGATTTAGTTATTAATGGATATGAAATAGCAAGCGGTAGTATTAGAATTCACGACAGAACCATTCAAAAAGAAGTATTTGAAGTTTTGGGATTGTCTGAAAATGAAATCGAAGAAAAGTTTGGTTTTTTAATAGAGGCATTTAAGTATGGCGCACCTCCCCATGGCGGAATTGCAGTAGGGATGGATAGATTAGTTAGTGTTCTTGTTGGAGAAGATTCAATAAAAGAAGTGATTGCCTTTCCAAAGACAGCTTCTGGTTCAGATCCGATGACAGGTGCACCTTCTCCTGTTTCAAAAAAACAACTAGATGAGTTGAACCTAATTTTATTGAATGAATTAACCAACAAGGAAGAATAAATATGAATAGTTGGGATAAAAATGGCTTGTAAGAATCATACTATAAAGATTGCTATTGATGGACCTGCAGGTTCAGGAAAATCTACCATTGCTCAAAAGATTGCAGATCTTTTAGGAATCTTCTATTTAAATAGTGGAGCATTATACAGAATTATAGGTTATTATTTAGATAACCAACAGATCAATCCTGAAGATTCTAAAACTATCATGAATAAGATAGATGATATAGAAATTGTAATTAAAAATAACAAATATTATTTAAATGGGGAAGATGTTTCAGACAAGATAAAAAATGCAAAGTCAGGGATGCTCGCCTCCATTTACTCAAAAAATGCTGCTGTCAGAGAAAAAGTGAACCATCTGATAAAAGAAATATCGAAAAAAAACAGTGTTGTAGTAGATGGAAGAGATATTGGCACTGAAGTATTACCTAATAGTGATATAAAAATTTTTTTAACAGCTTCCTTGGAAGAGAGAGCTAGAAGAAGATGGAAAGAATTGAAAGAAAGAGGAGAAAATGTATCATATCAAGATATTTTAAAGGAAATAGAAGAAAGAGATAAAGCTGATTCAACAAGAAATATTTCTCCTTTGCGGCCTGCAGAAGATGCTATTATTATTGATACTACTAATAAAACTATAGAAGATGTTATTCAAGAAATAGTTAATATTTTGAAGGAGAAAGGTTTATATGGAAATACTTGTAGCTAAGAGAATTGGCTTTTGCTTTGGGGTGTCGAGGGCAATTCAAGAGGTAAAGACAATTTTAGAACAATATAAAGAAGTTTATATATATGGAGAATTGGTTCATAATAATGAAGTAATGAATGAACTAAAAGAACTTCGAGCAAAAGTAATAAACAGCCTTGAAGAAATTCCTCAAGATGCAAATTCTAAAATAATTGTTATAAGGGCTCATGGAATAACAGAAAAAGAAAAAATTGTCCTAGAAAATAATTTTTTGAAAGTGATAGATATGACTTGTCCTATAGTAAAAAATCTTGTCAGTTTAGTAAGGCAAAAACAGAAAGAAGGCTATTATTCTATATTGTTTGGAAAAGCAGATCATCCAGAGGTTAGAGGACTAAAAGGAAATGTTGATGAAAAGAGCCTTTTAATAACGGAAAAACCACTAAATATTACATTTAAAAAAGTGCTAATTGTTTCACAAACAACTATGGGAGAAGACAGTTTTAAAGATTTTATAGCTGATACCATAAAGATAAACTCATTTAAAGAAATTCTTGTTAAAAATACCATATGCACCGAGACTCTAATAAGAGAAAAAGAAACGTTAGAATTATCAAAAAAATGTGATCTAATGTTAGTAATAGGGGGAAAACAAAGTTCCAATACCAAAAAGTTGTATAATTTAGCAAAAGAGCGTTGTAAAAGGACTTTTTATATAGAAAGATATGAGGAACTTGAACAAATTGAAATATATCCATCTGATGTTATAGGTATTGTAACTGGTTCCTCAACCCCTATAGTTGAGTTAGAAAGAGTTGTAAATTACTTAAAAAGTTTATAATTTACGATAGATGTTGGGAAAATCTGAATGCAAGGAGGATATTAAGATGGAAAAGCAGAGTTTTGAAGAGTTAATGGAAGATCTTGAAATAATTGAATTGAAGAAAGGGAGAATTTTTGAAGGAAAAGTTTTTGAAATAGATAACGATGGCATATGGGTAGCATTGGAAGGTTCTCCAGGAGATGTTTTTGTAACCCAAGACGAACTACTTAGATCCAAAAGAGACTACAAAATTGGCGACTTAATAACCATTAAGATTACCAAAGTTAATGATGCTGAAGGTTTGCATTTGGCATCCGAAAAGAAAGCTGTTTGGCAAAAATTGTTCAATGACATAAAAGAGGGAGAAAATTACAAAGCTGTTTTTAAAGAGAGGGTTAAAAACGGTTATACTGTTTTAATAGAAGGAGTTGTAAAGGCTTTTCTTCCTGGTTCTCTTTCTTTGTTGAAAATATATGAAGATATGCCTTCTGAAGAAGTTGGTGTAAAAGTAATATCAAAAAAAGGAAGAAATATAGTCGTATCAAGAAAAGATTATATTGAAGAGAAAATAGAAGTTTTTTTTGGTAATTACAAGAAAGGGATGTTAGTTGAAGGTATAGTTGAAGAAGTAAAAGATTTTGGTGCCTTTGTAAGGTTGTCTGATTATGTTACAGCATTTTTACCTAAAAATGAGGTAAGTTGGAACAGTAGAATGGATCTAAAAGAATTTTTAAAAATTGGGAAAAAAATAAAGGCTATAATAGTTGATATTGATGAAAAAGACAAAAAAATTAATCTTTCAATTAAACAGTTGAAAGATGATCCTTGGGAAACAATAGAGGTTAAATACCCTATTGATAGTGTTGTAAATGGGACTGTTACAAAAATATTTCCGTTTGGATTTACTGTAGAAATTGAAGAAGGAATAGAAGGGTTAGTTCATGAATCGCAAATTTTTTGGGGACGTCGTGGAAGAATTGAAGATGTCGTAAAGGTTGGAGATGTAGTTAAAGTTAAAGTGTTAGATATAGATAAAGAAAACAGAAAGATGAATTTAAGTTACAAGCTGGCAATGGGAGATCCATGGGAAAATATTGAGGAAAAATATAATGAGGGAATAGTTGTTAAAGGAACTGTAGAAAAAATCTTAGAAAATGGGGCTATAATCAAGTTAGAGGAAGGAGTAACTGGATTTTTGCATGTTTCTGAGCTTTCATGGAATTTTATTGATAATATAAGCAACTATCTGAAAGAAGGTAGCAATGTCAAGGTTAAAATATTAAGTGTTGATAAAGATAATAGAAAAATGAGATTATCTATAAGAAAAGCGTTAGAAAATCCTTGGAAAAAAGTAATTAGAGAAGTCCAGCCAGGCGATATAGTAAAGGGAAAAATTGCTAAATTTGTAGACAAAGGTGCTATTGTTCTCGTTGATAAACATAACGTTGAAGCTTATCTTCCATCAAGCAAAGCATCGTTTGATTCAAAAAACGTTAGAGAGATATTTGAAATTGGTGAAGAAGTTGAAGTTAAGGTTTTAGAAATCAACCTTGAAAATGAAAATAAGAGAGGAAACATGGTTGTCAGTGCTGTAAATCTCGAAAATTTTGAAGGAAAAGAAGCAGAAGATATATTAAAAGATTTAGAAAAATAGTGTTTTATAAAATTTATAAACTTCTAATTTATAAAAATATCTAGATTTTTAAGGTACTTTAAAAGAAAAAATACTTAGTATTTAAATGAAATCTATATTCTTTGAATTAAAAGAATAGATAAAAGTATGTGATGAGGTGTAAAGACGTGATTAAACCAAAAGTATTAATAGTAGGTAAGGCTAATGTTGGAAAATCCACTTTGTTTAACAGAATTATTGGTGAAAAAAAATCTATTGTTCATGATTTGCCAGGGGTAACTAGAGATTTTGTATATGGTGAAACTGAATGGGATGGTGTATCCTTTACGGTTATTGATACATGTGGTATTTTTGAAAATGCTCAAAGTTATATAGAAGAAAAACAAAAATCACTTATTTTTCAAAGTAGGGAAGAGGCTGCTTTGATACTCTTTGTAGTTGATGGTCGAAATGGTCTAACATCAGAAGATTTCTATATAGCAGATAATTTAAAAAGATATAGTAATAAAGTTATTTTAGTTGCAAATAAGGCTGAGAACTATGACAAATTTGAAATTGAAGTAAAACCTGAATTATATTCTTTAGGGTTTGGTGATATTATTCCGGTATCTGCAGAACATAATCGAAATATTACCGAACTTTTAGATGAAATAGTGAATTTTTTAGTAAAACACGAACTTACTTCATTTATTGAAGATGCTGAACAAACATCAGAAGAAATAATAAAAGTTGCGATTGTTGGTAGACCAAATGTAGGGAAATCCTCATTATTTAATTCTATAATTGGTATAGAAAGAGCTTTAGTATCAGAAATTCCAGGTACTACAAGAGATTCCATAGATTATGAAGTTGAAATAGAAGGCCAAAAATTTAGTTTTATAGATACTGCTGGTTTAAGAAAAAAAAGTACTGTTTCATACGGTAGCATAGAAATGTTTTCTATTTCAAGATCGATAAGAGCTATAGAACGATCAGATGTGGTTGTTTTGGTTGTGGATGCACTTGAAGGAATAACCAGACAAGATAAAAGTATTATAGGATTAGCAGAAGATAGGGGTAAAGCTAGCGTTATTGTTTTTAATAAATGGGATTTAGTAAAAAACAAACAACAAAAAAAAGAAGAATTTCTTTCTAGCATTGATAAAGAATTCTTTTTTGTAAATTATAGTCCGATAGTGTTTACGTCCGCAGCAAAAAAATGGGGTATAGATGAGCTTATAGCCTCAATTGAGGAAGCTAATAGATCAAGGAACAAAAGAATACAAACAAGTCTATTAAACGCAGCTTTAGAGAGATATATTATGGCATCACCTCCCCCTATAAAAAAAGGTAAAAGAATTAAATTTTATTACGCTGCACAAGTTGGGATAAGACCACCTGTGTTTGTATTTTATACAAATTTACCAAATGATGTACCAAAGTATTATCAGCAAGGATTAAGAAATATGATAAGAAATTATGTAGATCCTTTTATAGGTTCTCCAATATTTTTGAAATTTAAAGAGTCAAAACCTTCGAGAAAAAAATCAGATATAAAAGGTAAAATACAATCGTCAAAAAAGTAAATATTGCTAGAGGTTAATTATGTAGAATAAATTGAATATCCTAACTTTAGATATAAATGTTGAAAACATCAAAAAACACAGTCATTTTTAGGTAGTTTTGAGGAGAAATTCTTAATAGAATGATGTTTTAGATATTGGTCAATTACCCACCGCCCCTAGAGGCGGGGGCTTGTAGAAATACAAGCTCGGTTGATTAGCCTATGTCATTAGCTTTTGCTAATGATTAGTTATAGCAGAATATATAGTCACCGTGGGATGCTCCACAAGTCCCATGCTCTGAGGGTAATGGTTAAACATCTCTGAGGGGTAGGAGAAGTGCTGTTACCATTAAACCTGCTATAACATTGGCGATGTGGACCTACAGGCTTCGGCCTGACTTACCTTGATGGAGGTAAATTGTATGGAATGAAGCCTGTTCAAAAACCATTAAAGGACGCAACATTTATGTCTACTATAAGATGGAAATTGGTCAATGCGCTGATGTGTGACTACACTTACGGTTATATTACAAAATCCAAAAGAGTAAGTCTTGGTTTGGAAAAGACACATTATAACGATGCATTTTGCATAGCAGGTGGAATTAATCAACAGAGAATAGAACCTATCTATTTTGAGCAAATTAGGAGAAACAATCGTTCACTCGAAAAGTTCTATGATGCAAAATATGTTGATATAAGAGATAAGTCTATTAAAACAGGACAAGAGCTTTTCTGTGGTAGAAGGACACGGAACAAAAACTTAAATGAAGAAAATCTTCATAAGTATCGTGGAGCTAAAAAATCAAAAGGCAGAAGAAATATTCGTAAGCAAAGATACGCTTATCAGCCTAAAGATATCGTTATCTTTGAGAGCAAAAAATATTCAGTTCAAGGTGTACAGAACAAAGGTAAATATATTAAGCTAATGGAAATGTCTAAGCCAGTTAAAACAGATTTAGTTAAGCCCTATATGTTTAGGAAAGGATTTAGTGTGTTTTATAACTGCAATTCATCACCCACTTACAGAAGTGGGAGTCTTCTTGCAGGAAAATGATAAATTTCAGAATGTTGAAGATAAGTACATTTAAACAAAGGGTAGAGGGAGGGAATCCATGAAAATATTTTTTTTGATAATAAGTTATTTGTGTGGATCTTTGCCTTTTAGTTTTATAGTACCTTGGTTAAAAGGAGTTGATATAAGAAAAGTTGGTAGTGGAAATGTAGGAGGGACAAATGTATTAAGAGCTTTAGGCCCTAAGTATGGAGCTATTTGTATTTCTTTGGATTTTTTGAAATCGTTTGTTCCGGTATTCGTTGCAAGGATGATTTTTGGAATTAATTCATGGATTCCTTATCTATGTTTAATTTTTGCTGTTTTAGGGCACAATTACTCCATATTTTTAAAATTTAAAGGTGGAAAAGGTGTTTCTTCGACATTAGGAGGATATTTCGCTTTAAGACCTTTATTGGGTATAATATTTCTGATAGTATGGTTTCCTGTAGAATTAGCCACCAAATATGTATCTTTAGCTTCTCTACTAGGAATGCTTATTTCAGCTATTATGGGTTTTTTCATAGATGTAAAAGCTGGCATTACTTTTCTTATACTATTTGTATTTAGTGCATATAAACATAGAACTAATATCAAAAGGTTAATTGAAGGAACGGAAAATAAAACCGATTTTCTTTCCTTGATAAAGAAAGGACATATGAAAAGTGAATGATTTAATGTGAAGAGATTATTGACAATTATTTTAGTTTTATCTGCATTAGTAATGGGTTTTTCTCAGGAACTATTAAAAAGTGAATTAGAATCAAGAAAACTTTTCAAAGAAAGTTTGAATTTGCTTTTTGAAGGAAATAAATATGAAGCTAGAATAAAATTAAACGAAGCAATGGCTGGAGAAATATACATAACTGATATTCCAAGGTTATGGTATTATGCTGCCAAGTTAGATTTACAATTAGGCATGATTGATAGAGCTCTTCAAGACTTGGAAAATGCACTTTTGTTTTCTACAGTCAACGAGGAGGCGAAAACTTTAAAAAATTTCATAGAAAATATGAGAAATTTTTCTATATCGAATTATGCAACCCCAACCTTTTCCAATTTGCATGGATTTTTTGGGGTTAAAAATTCGTTCGAAAAGTTTTATAATCCGGTTGATGTTGAGATATTAAATTCAAACCTTTATATCTTAGATTGTCAAAATCATTTAATATACAAAACAGATACTACTAATGAAAAATGGATTAATTTAGATAAAACGATTAATTATTATTCTATTAACTCAGATAAAAATTTGAATAGGTTGTATCTAGGTTCAAATAAAGGAATATATTATTTTGAAAGTTATTCTCCTATAATAAGAAAAGAAAAAAAGGAGATCGATGAAGTTCTAACAAAAGAAAGTACCTATACGACTTCTGAACAGGAAAATCAGATTAAAGCTTTAATTGAAGGGTTTCCATTTATAATTTATGCAATTGATAATGCAGGGAGAATTATAGGGTATGATCCTTATAACAACGAAATAAAAGTTATTGGATTTAAAGGACAGATACTTCAGCAAAAAAAGTTTGACGATTCATATATATTTACTGATGGAGTCCTTTGGAGAAATAGCTTGTATTTACTAGAATATTCAAGTTCATCTATTTTTCATCTTGATATATTAAAAAATGAAGTTGTAGAGATAATTAAATTACCTTCTAAAACGTACTTATCTATATCGTGTTTACCTTGGAACAAACTAATGCTATCTTCGATAGAAGATGGGTTAGAGATTTTGAATAATAGCCACGAATCTGAGGTAGAATTAATGAAAATAAGTGAATACACCAAAGATGACGAGTTTGATGAATTTAAAGGACGAGTTAAGATTAAAAGTGGAGTAATGATCATAACAGATTATAAAGACAACGAAGTTACTATGCAAAGGCTAAATTCACAAGGAAAGTATGACCTATATCTCCTAAATTTATATGGTTTGAATTACAATGAAAGCGATAGAAAAGTTACAGCTAAGTTAAATGTCATAGATGTATCAGGTGAAAAAATGGAGTTTTTGTCCAAGAATATATTAGTAATGGATATGGGTGCAAGAGTACCATTTCAATATATCAGGAGTTATATAATTCCTGATGTTTATTATTATGATATAAACGAATTATTTGAAATACATATTCCCCAAATCAACACAGATTCCAATATAATAACCCATGGAGAAATAACTTTTAAATTGACTCCTGAAAAAAGTATACCTTTCATACTTTCAAGTAGCTCACTATATTATTTAACCGATGAAAAAAGCATAAATAAAGACATAGAGAATCTTGCATATCTAAGCGGGGGAGCGATAATAAACGATGAATATGAAAGTTACCTGAATGAATATCTAAATTTCTCATATAAAGTAGTTGATTATTTTGAATATTCCTTATTTCCACCTATAGTTTCGGGTATTAATTCAACAACAATTACTTTATTACTAGAAGACAATTTATTGGTTGATACACTTTTCTATTATACTGAGGGGATAGATAATGAATAAAAATGAGGCTTTTTATATCAATAAAAGTGGAAATGACCTAATAGAGACAGGTCAGTATGAAAAGGCTTTAAATTATTATTTAAGGGCGATTGAAATCATGCCAGAAGAACCTATTTTTTATCATAATTTAGGGGTATGTTTATTACTTAATAGTGATTATAAAAATGCATCAAAATATTTCAAATTAGGCATAGAAAAAGGATTATCCTTGGATGAAACATATCTTTATTTAGCAGAGAGTCTGTATGAATCCAACAACTATGATGAATTGATAACAATAAAAGAACCAGAGTCAGAACAAATGAGGTATCATGTTTTGCTTCTAAAAAGCAAATCCGCTTTGAAAACAAACAATAAACAGTTAGCAAAAAAGTATTTAGATAGCATAAAAATTATGGGTTATGACTCTCAAGAAATAAATCTGATAGAGAAGATGGTTGGATTATAAAAATTGATTAATAAGATAAAAAATAGGTTTTTGATTTTGAGAGGATTAATAGCGTAGCTTTCTCTAATTAGGTAGATATATACCAAAATGTTAGGAATTTTACGCTTTGATGGAATTTAAGTTTTAGGATATCTCAAATGACTAAAATTTAATTATGGAGGAGGAAAAAATGAGTAAACAGAAATTTTTATTATTCACGTTGTTTGTTGTGTTGTCGTTGATTTCCTTTTCGTATAACGTTAGGATAGGAGATACATTAGGAGTTTGGGTTTTAGGTTATCCAGAATACTCAATTTCTGAATTAATCGTAGGTCCAGAAGGTGAAATAACCGTTCCTCCTCTAGGAAGGTTAAAAGCTGAGGGAAAAACCTTGGATCAGCTGGAACAAGAGGTTTCAACCAAGATGCAGAGTTATATAAAAGCTAACAAGGTCACAATTGGAGTGGTAAAATACGCACCTTTTCCTGTAACTGTCATAGGAAACACGAAAATCAACGGAGTAATTGATATAAAAAGCGAAAAAATAAGACTGTCAGATCTAATTGGTCAAGTAGGCGGTTTTCAAGATACAAATAAGTCTTCATTTGCAATAATAAAAACACCAGATGGAAAAGAGCAAAAAGTCAATATTGAATGGCTTAAAAGTGGTAACAAAGGAGAAGATCCATATATTCAATCAGGTTCTTTTGTTTTATTTCCATATGATTATACAAATAAGATTACCATATTTTCAGACTTTGGAACTTCCTCTATAGATTATTATGACGGGATGAGTTTAAAATCAGTTATTTCAACAATGAACGTATCAGTTAATAAGATATCATCGAAGATTATTGTTATTAGAGATTCTCAAATTAAGGAGGTTAATTTTGAAAATATTCTTAAATCAGAGGACTTCTTTTTAGAACCTGGGGATACCATTATTGTTCCATTAAATCATGCTAATAAAGTACTTGTATTTTCGGATTTTGGAACTGCCTCTTTGGACTATTTTGAAGGAATGGGAATAAAATCAGCTATTGCATTATTAAATTCTGCTGCGAACATAAATATACCTTTAAATCAGGTCAATGATACAATAAATGTTGTTAGGGACTCACAAGTATTTAGTTTATCGTTAAATGAAATTACAAACGGAAAAGAATTTAAACTACTTCCTGGTGATACTGTTATAATAAATAAATTTTTGAGCTATGTTTATCTGAACTCAGATGAGGTATCAAAACAGGTAGACTTTGAGAAACATGAAAACATGAATGTAAGAACTTTGTTATTAAAGGTAGGTATTAATGAAGAATTCGTTGAAGAAGTAAAAATTAATGATATTAAAAGTAATTTAGATGCACAGATTAAAAATGGAGATTTTATTAGCATCAAGACAAAGAAAAATTATGTATATTTAACAGGTGCATTTAATCAAACAGGTAAAATAAGTTTTTTACCAAACGAGAATATAACTCTAGACAAAGTTTTAGGGTTAGGACATGGATTTACAAATGATTTCTCTGGTGAATTAGTAATGATAGATACTCTTGGTACAGCTAAAGTTATAAAGGTCGATACTAAAGACTTAAGCAGCTTAAAAGATATTTTTGTTCAACCGGGATCAACTATAATAGCTAATTCTATGGAAAGAATTGCTTATATATTCGGAGATATTTCGGGAAGTGTTGATTATTCATTAGGAGATTCACTATATGAACTATTATTACCTTTCAATCTTAGTGATGCTTATGAGATAAGGTATCAAATTGCTAATAAGGCAGGAAATGTAGATGCCTCTGATTATAATGCTTTAAAATCTATTCCATTAGAAGGCAAGGTATTTATAGAAATTTACAAAAAGTCTTCAAATGAGGTTATAGTCTACAAAAGCGGGGAAACGAAAGTAATTACAGACAATATAGTTCGAATAATAGATGTATTTTCTTCTGTTAATGGATTTACTCCTGTAGATAAAGGAGTAATACAAATATATAAAAACGGAAAACTAATAGAAAGCCTTGATTCTACAGATATATTAAATAATTTAACAAAAGAAGTTCCAAAAGGTTCTTATGTTATAATTCAACCAGATTTAGAGGGTTCATATATAGCCGTTTTAGGTAATGTTGATCCTAAGAGTATTAGAACGGATATTCCTATCAGTTTGGTTGAGATTCTTTCAAGTTCTAAAATTGATTGGAAAAATCAAGAAAATGCAATAATTTATACAGAGGAAAACGAAGAAATTGTGGTAAATCTAGGCAATATTGACAACCTGAGAAACGTATTAGTCAAACCCGGTTCGATTGTGTATGTTCCACCATCAGAAGAACAAGTAGTATATGTTTTTGGAGAAGTAACAAGGCCAGGTTTGGTTACATATAATTCAGGTATGACGGTCTTAGATGCCATACTTAAAGCTGGAAATACTACCAAATCAGCTCAACCATCAACAGTATATTTGTTTAAAGATGGTCCAGAAAATCCACCAATTACGCTTGATTTATCTGGTATAATAAAGGCAGCACCTATAAAAACATCAATGAATCCAGAAATTAAACCAAAAGATATAATATATGTACCTAAAAATGCGATAACAAATATTGTTGAAGTTATGACTACCGTTCAATTTTTTATGGGTTTTGTTGATACAGGAGTAGATGTTTTTGAAAATGTTAAAGGATTGTTTTAAGAACATGAGTTGTGTTTATACACAATTTGGGTTGAAGGTGATAATTTAGTTGACTACGTCAGAATGGTTAAAAAAGTATAATATAAAATTAAAGAAAAGTTTAGGTCAGAACTTTCTTTCTGTTCCAAAAATTGCAGAAGAAATAGTATGTAAAAGCATGGTTACTGAAGACGATACGGTTATTGAGATAGGAAGCGGAATAGGGATACTTACAGAAGAAATTGCCAAGAGAGCAAAAAGGGTTATCAGTTTTGAGATTGACGAAAGATTTAAACCACTGTTAACAGAAAGGTTGAAAAATTACGATAATATAGAAATGTTTAATATGGATTTTTTGAAAGTAGATTTATCTATGTTTAAAGATTATAAAAACTTAAAATATATTGCTAATATTCCATATTACATTTCTTCACCTATTCTGGAAAAAATACTTAAAGAATCTCCTAAATTTCATTATGCTGTAATGATGTTTCAAAAGGAATTTGGTGAGAGAATGGTAGCCAAATCTGGAAAATCGTACAGTCCGTTGAGTATTTTTGTTCAAATTTACTGTGATATTGAAAAAATAATGAATGTATCCAAAGCAAATTTTGTTCCTATACCAAAAGTTGATTCTGTAGTTTTAAAATTGACCCCGAAATACAAATATATTGAAGAAATAGATCCAGATAAATTTATGAAATTCATACATCAATGTTTTTCTAGTAGAAGAAAAACATTGAAAAATAACTTAAAAAATGTAATTAATAATCCTGAATCAATATTAAAAGAATTAGGACTTAATGAGTTAGTGAGACCAGAAGAAATTCCAATAGAAACGTATATTAGAATGTATAAACTGTTGGAGGGATAGATATGGCTGACCAAGGTGGTCAAGAAAAGAAAGAAAGCAAAATGGAATATGAACAACTTATAGAAGGAAGTAAAGAACAAAAGCCTAGAAATAATAAAGAACGGATAATCATAATTTCTACGATAGTTGCAATTATAGTCGTAGCAGCAATTATAATTATTTCTGTAATGCTTTTAGGTAGAAAATATAAATTAACTATTAATTATTCAATAAATAAGGAAAGTAATTTAACAGAACCTTACAGTAAAATAAAAGTGGAGTTGAATGGATTAAATACATATGAATCGGTTTTCCCTGTTGGTACACCTATTGAGTTAAAAGTTGAAGAAGGTTCCTATGAATTAAACGTTTTAGCAGTAGATGATAACAATATAGCTTATTACTACTATACAGACCCCGCATTTTTTATTAAAGATGATATGTCATTAGATAATATAAAATTAAGTAGAAATCCTATTAAATATACTATTGAATACAAATGGGAAGGCAATGATTTATACATTACTCTTCCAACAGGTTATGATCAATACTTAATCTATAAAAAGAACGCTGCAGGAATATATGAGCCATTTAAAACTGCCCTTCAAAATGTTGTTTTGTTAGGGTCTGTTCCTGAAGATGGATTAGATCTTAAATTTGCAGTAGTAAAAGATAATAAAGTTTTTGGATTTTCAAATCCTTATGTATTTCAGAAAAATGTTCCGCCAACACAACCCACTCTGTTATCTCCAACTGAGAATCAACTGATAGAAGGTGAAAAGGTTTATTTTGTTTGGCAGACTGAGGATTTAGATGGAGATATACTAACTTTTGATATATATTTAAAAGAAGAAGGCCAAGAAGAAAAGTTAATTGCAAGTAATGTTTCTAACTATTTTTATGAATATAATTCATTGGAACCTGGAAAAAGCTATACTTTAAGAGTAGTTGCAAAAGATGGTAAGGGAGGAGAATCTACCTCTCAGATTATGTTTACAACAAAAGAGAAAGCTACAGAAAAAGTATATCTATACTCTCCAAGCGGAAGATATGGAGTTACTATTTATGAGGTTGGAGATCCTAACAATCCTAAGGAGATTGCTAATGTTCAGACCACAGGTAATGTTACTGATGTTATCCAAAATAATGGATACCTATACATTTTAAGGCAAGATGAAGGTATAGACATAGCTGATATTTCTAATCCTGAAAACCCAGTAATAAAGTCAAAACTTGATCTCAAAGGTGCAAATGGTATAAAAATGGCAAATGGTTACTTATATTTAAGGTTTACTGACGATAAAGTAAGTGTCTATTCTATTAAAGAAAACCCTAATAATCCAAAATTTCTTGGTTATACGGACATTAAATTTTATGGCTCAGAAAAACCAGAAATTGTGTATGTAGAAAAACCTATGGATATCAATGTTGAAATTATTAAAGGAGAATATCCAATTCGCATAAATTTAAACAATCGTGTTTACGTTACAGAGTTCTCTCTTGTTGTACCAAATCAAGATATGCAAGCGAAAGTTGAAAAATCATTTTCAAAAGTGTTCGATACTCTCAGAGTGATATTTTCTACTTATTCAGTAGATCAGTTTAAGAAAACCGGAATAGAAAAAGAAATAGAAAATAAGTTATTAGTTGCAATAAACGAGATATTAGGTACTTCTAAAGAAAATGGAGTTAAGCAGGTAAAATTAAGTATTTCTAGAGTAGAGTAATAGCAAAAAATAATTATACAATAAATTCTATTAATAAAAAGTCCGCTAAAAGCGGGCTTTTTTAATTATTATTTAATATTAATGAAAAATATCTTGATTATAATATTACTACCCCTGGGTAGGGGGGTAGTAATCTAAAAATCAAAAATAGGATCTAGAAAATACAAAGAAAAATAGCGAAAGGGTTTGATTATAGTATCAGTTACAATAGCGGTAGAGGGGGAAAAAAATTGAAACATGAAAAAGCATTAAATAAATTAAAAACAGCGAAAGGTCAGCTTGAAGCAACTATTAAGATGGTAGAAGAAGAACGATATTGCATAGATATATCAAAACAACTATTAGCAACGATATCGTTGTTAAAAAATGCCCATGTAGATATTTTGAAGAAACATATTGAAACGTGTTTAAAAGAAGCAATAACTTCCCAAAATCAGCAAGAGATTAATATTAAATTAGAAGAATTAGAAGAAGTTATTAGATATTTAAACAAAACATATTAAATACAGAGGTGTCTTAATATGAAGTCATCAACTGAAACGTCCATAAATAATTCTCTATCCTTATCGCAAGAAAAAGAGATTAGCTTTAGTGTACAAGGAATGACGTGTGCATCTTGTGTTAGAAATGTTGAAAGGGCAATAAAAAAAATAGATGGAGTTAAGTATGTTTCAGTGAATCTGGCAACTGAAAAGGCAATCGTAATCGCCAATGATAAGGTTACAATTGAAGACATAGAAAAAGCGGTAGAAAGCATAGGTTATAAAGTCTCTAGAGAAATGCCTACCGTAAATTTAATAGAAAAAAGATTTAAAGAAGCAAAAAAAGACTTAATGGTATCATTAATTGTTACAATACCGCTGATGATAATTATGATAATTCACATGAGTGGCATTCATATTCCTCATATGACTTTTATTGAGCTATTTTGCGGTGGAATTGTGATCTTTTATCCAGGTAGAAAAACTTTAAAAAGCGCATGGATAGCCTTGTCTCATTTGCATACTAACATGGATACTTTGGTTACAATAGGAGCTCTATCTTCATGGATGACAACCATTTTATTAATATTTGGTTTGAACGTTCAGTCCTTTGGTAGCATTTCTGCTATGTTAATCACCTTAAATCTTCTTGGAAAGTATATTGAATCAAAGATGAAGTATAATGCTTCAAAAGATATTCAAGCCTTATTAGCTTTGAGAGTGGAAAAGGCTAATGTGTTGATGGATGGTGAAATAATAGAGTTGCCCGTAGAAACAATAAAAATAGGAGATATAATAGTAATGAGAACTGGAGAAAAAGTTCCGCTTGATGGAATCATAGTTGAAGGGAAAGCGACTATTGATGAATCTATGGTAACTGGTGAACCTTTACCTGTATATAAAACGGTGGGCGAATATGTAATTAGTGGTACAATAGTTGAATCGGGGGTTATTAAAGTAGAAGTTTCAAGGGTTGGAGAAGATTTGTTTATTAATCAGATGATAAAATTGATAGAAGAAGCACAATCCTCAAAAGTTCCTATTCAAGCCTTTGCAGATAGAATTACCATTTATTTTATTCCTATAGTTTTTTCGATGGCTGTATTGAGCAGTATATTATGGTTTATTAATTATGAAGCATTTCAGCCTTTTTTGCTAAAAGTATCAAATATCTTACCTTGGGTTCTTGTAGATGCAGGACCATTTTCTACGGCTTTATTTACTTTTGTTGCTACTTTGGTAATTGCGTGTCCTTGTGCTTTGGGTTTAGCAACGCCTATGGCACTTCTGTCTGCTAGTAGTTCCGCTGCAAAAAGAGGATTAATAATAAAAAACGGTGAATCGGTACAAATGGCAAAAAATATTGATGTTGTGTTGTTTGATAAAACAGGTACTATCACAGAAGGTCATCCTAGTGTTGTTTGGCATAATTTGGATAATCAAATCCTACAAGTTGTGGCAAAAATTGAAGAAAATTCAACTCATCCTTTAGCTAATGCAATTATTAAGTATGTTAAAGACGAATTAAAAACTGACATGATATCTGATCTAAAATTAGATGAAATCGAAGAAAAGGCAGGACTAGGAATTTATGCAAGATATAAAAAAGACTTGTATTTTATTGGAAAACCAAAAAAGTCTGAAAAGTATATCGATTTTATGAAAAGGGGAGAGACAGTAGTAGAGGTTTTGGTCAATGATGAATTAAGGGGTTATATAAGAATTGCTGATAAAATAAGATCTGGAGCTATTGATACTATAAATAAGCTAAAAAATATGAATATTAAGCCTGTTATTGTAACTGGAGATAATGAAATTACTGCAAAGGCTGTAGCAGAAAAAGTGGGAGTAGACGAGTTTTGGGCAAATGTTAGTCCTAGTGAAAAAGTTAATATAGTTAGAAAATATCAAATTGAAGGAAAAAAGGTTTGTATGATAGGTGATGGAATAAATGATGCTGCAGCATTAAAATCATCAGAAATTGGAATAGCTATTGGTACAGGTACAGATCTAGCCATAGAAAGTGCAGATATAATAATTATTCAAGGGGAAATATCTAAGATAATAGATGCAATTGAGATTTCAAAAATTACTTTTCAAAAGATTAAACAGAACCTTTTCTGGGCTTTTTTTTATAATGTAATAATGATTCCTCTGGCTATGATGGGCCTTATGCATCCGGTTTTATCAGAAATAGCCATGTTTCTGAGTTCGATTAATGTTATTTTAAATTCTAGTACTATTGAAAAAAAATTAAAAGTGAAAGAGGGATAAATATGAGATATGTATTCGATGTTCCAGATATGTCGTGCAATCATTGCAAAACAATTATAGAAAAACAACTTAAATCTTCTGATATAGTAACCAATTATAAGGTAGATTTAAGTAGTAAGAAAGTCGAAGTTGAGACGGAAGGGGCTCCCGAGGAAATTATTGAATTATTGGAAGAAGTTGGTTATACCGCAAAGTTGAGTTAAGTAAGTACTAAAATAAGTCAGAATAAGTAAGATGGCCATCGATTTTTTGGGCGTGTTTAACGGCATTAATGATGGATTTTTCGATTGCTTCTGCTGCTACTTGGGAGATCAATGATATGTCAAAAAAGTCAACTTCAACATTTCCTGTTGATATACAAAATACTGTGTCACCATCAAATAATGAATGGACAGGTTTTATAGTTCGAGCAAATCCATCATTGGCAACTTGTGCAATTTTATTGGCCCATTCTTTTGTCAAACGTGCATTTGTTGCAACTACTGATAAAGTAGTATTTTCTCCTGGGTTCGCCCTAAACATTCTCTTTTTCATAAGATTATATATGTCTAGAAATTTGTTGTTTTCATCAATTGCTCCAGCAATAATTTCTCCATTTTCGTATATATCTCCTGTGGCATTAACAACACTAAGAGCTCCAACTAGAATTCCTTTTCCTAAATCTATCAATGAACTTCCAACGCCACTTTTCATAGAATAATTTTTGCCTGCACCCTTACCAACCATAGCACCAGTTCCAGCTCCTACACTACCTTGTATAACTTCTTGAGTAGTTGCATTGCTTGATGCAATGTATCCTGCTTCTTTATTAGGGCGAATATGTGGATTCCCTATATCTAAGTCATATATAACAGCTGAAGGAACAATAGGTACGGTGATTGTATCTGTTTGAAAACCAATATTCTTCTCCTCAAGGAATTGCATTACTCCCGCTGCTGCGTCAAGACCAAAGGCGCTTCCTCCAGTTAAAAGTATAGCATGAACTTGCTGAACTAAGTTTCCAGTTTTTAACAAATCAGTTTCTCTTGTTCCGGGTGCTGAACCACTTACACAAACACCTGCTACAGCACCATCTTCAACCAGAATGACTGTACAACCAGTAATAGCTTGTAAATCAGTATAGTGACCAACCTTAATACCAGGAACAGCAGTTATAGTATTGTTCATTTGTATTCTTCCTTTTTTACAAAATTTTCAATTTCTTTTTTTAACCTATTAAGCAAAAATCCATATAAATTGGCAAAAACAATATACAATAAAAGCAATAGCCAAGTTAAATTATTTCTTAAAAAGAAGTCATGCAGCAAATATCCAAAGAAATAGTACATTATAAAAAAAGAGGTTACAGAAAAAATAGTAATAAGTGAATGTCTGACAACTTTTTTTTGGAAAGTATTATATATCAAAACAGGTACCATAAAAAGTAAAAAAATACCTATACTTTCAACTACAAATCCGCTTATATTGATTAAGATAATAAGTACAACAGAATAAATTACTGAGTATCCCTTCTTTAAAAAAAGTATTCCAAAAGGCATTAGCATACTGATGATGCTAGGAGCAATTCTGAAAGTTCTTGAGATAATGAACAAAAGATAAAAAATAATGATAAGAAAAGAAGTTTTGACAACAGGATTTATTTTATTTATAGTCATTTTTGAGGAATCTGCTTAAAACCATCGGCAAAAGTCTCCACCAAAACATTCGCACATAGTGTCTACACACACTGTGGCACCTAGACATTGAAGACATTCACCACAACTGGAGGTGTTTCTTCTATAATATCCAGCTCTAAATTTATCAATATCATTTTTAAATTCTTGATTATTTTGGTAATTTAAAAACAGGTTTTTGAAATCGCCTTGGTTTATGTAATCTCGAATAATTTGTTGTTCGTTCATTATACTTTCCCCCGTTCAATATTTGATTGATTATATTTCTATGATAAATTAATGAAAAAGATGCTATTTTTGTACATAAATGGTTGTTATAATTTGCTAGCTCATCAATTTTATCCATCAATTCCTTGGCACATAAATCATAAGTGAAAAGTAATCTTGCCTTTTGATTTTCTTCTAGATGTATAATATTATTAACCTTAAAAGCTTGTGCTATAGCATTGAATTTATTTCTCTTGATGTCTCTATCAAAATCATAGATACTATCTAACATATATATTAAATATCCTGTAACAATAGGCAATGATTCCGGATAACCAGCTGGAAAAAATTTTTGAAATAAGCATTTCATTATTTTTATTGAAGGGTTTGCATAATCATCTAAATCAACATTTAAATTCTCGACTTCTTGTTGAAGATTTATGTAACTTTCAAAAGTTTCTAAAAAAGTCTCATCAAAATAAGACAACAATTTTCCCCTTACAGTATTAATGAGTTTTTGAGGGACAGGGATATTTTCGCTCTTGTAGTCTATTATTTTGCCATAAATAATCAAAATATTTAAATAAGAATATGGTTCTATAAAATCAATTTCTTCAGGTTTATATCTGGTTTTAAAAGTTACAAAAGGACATTTAAACTCTTCAATAGAAATTATAGGATTTTTAAGCATCATGAAAAAAACAATTTCTTTTATTATAAGTGGTCTATAGATTATTCCAAATTGCTCTTTTAATGAATGACATAGTCCACAATAATAATAAAGATAAGTTTTCTTTTCTTCATCTGTTGGATGAAAATAGATTGATAGATATCCATACATTATTATTCTAAGCCTCTCTGTTTTTAATACACACTTATATTTTGCTGCTTTGAAAGAACGTCGTTTCCTATAACTATACTAAAATCAATCAAATAATTGCCACTTCGATCAAGTGTTATATTTCTCACCTCTGACAAGTCGAATACTTGTGTTGTACCTAATTCTGATATGTATATTCTAGTTCTGTCATTATTTTCGTAATTGAAAATCAGTTGATTTTCATAATAAAGTCTGAATTTTATCTGATTGACTTCAAGTGGCATAGGTTTTTTCTTAGAGTTTTTAAGATTCGCCTCAAAATGCAATGAGTCTCCTCTAGAAGTAAAAAGTGGTGTATAAAAGATTAAAGAAAGATCTTTTGTATCATTTTCTATTTTATCAACTACGACAAGAGGAGAATAGTAATTTTGATTAATACTTTCAAATTCGAACACTGAGTTATATATTCCCTGTTCAAAGGTTTTGTTTAAAGGTAGTTTAAAACTTGTACTTTCTAAAGTTTTTAAGTTTAGCGGTCCGAAATAGAAACTCTGATTAAATACCTCTTTTTTCTTGTCATTGATTTTTATATTGCCAGAAAGTTCACTGGTTATTGTTGTATCAGTTCTATTTGCTACTTCTATTGAGAATACGGGGAATTCGTTTGTAAGATAAAACATCTCATTTGTATATACATTCAATATTAGTTTTTGATTATAATAAAAATCACGAGTAAGACTTACATTATCCCCATTGAATAAAAAAGAAGCAGTCACTTGATATTCTCCATCAAGTAATTGCTTTATTTCAGCTTCTTTTAGTAAATCAAAAAGTAACAAGGTTTGAAGAGATTGAATTTGAGTTTCAATAGTCTGTGGAGATGAGAAATCATGAATAACTTTAGAATCCGACTTTCTAATTATTCGAAAATAAAAATTTTCGATTTTTATATAATCACTCTTATTTTTAGTGTTTTGAACATATATTTTTATGTCTAAGGGCTCAGGGTAATAGAAATTATCTTGAGTCTGTAAACTTAGATTTATTCCTTTTTTGGTTATACTATGTGGAAACATAAATCTAGAAAATTTTGGGCCAAATATACTAAAAAAAATAGCAATAGCAGATATAGCTATAATAATGAATAAAGAAAATCTTTCAACCATTTTCTTTGGTTTGTTTTTTTCTTCTCTCTTTCTTTTTTTTTCTTCGTCATATTTTTTCCATTCTTCTGGACTCCTAGAAAAATAAGTCAACTTAATTATCTTCTCCTGACAATATTTTGTCTATCCTTAAAATGAATGTAGATTTGTATAGTATTGATCTTCACTGATTAAACTATTATCTAGTAATTCTCTGAGCCTTATTGAAGGATCTATGTAACTTTCAGTTTGTTTATATTTTTCTTTTATGAAAGAGATACTTTTATTTATAGAAATATCTCTTTTTAAGTTATCTGTTACTATAAGAGCTTCGAATACGGTTACATATCCCCTTTTACCAGTGAAGTAACAGGTATTACACCCTTTTCCATTACAATGCTCACATTTTTTGGGTATTAGACGTTGATTCAGCAAAAGATCTATACTTTCTGATAGATTTTTTAATTCTACACCGAGCATTTTTAATCGCTGAAGAATCAAAAAAACATTCTTTGTATGAATAGTTGAAAAAACTAAGTGTCCAGTAACTGCAGAGTCAAACAAGAGTTTTGCAAAATTATTTTCTCTGATTTCACCCACAACAATAACGTCAGGATCTTGTCTTAGTATGTATTTTAAGATATTAATTTTGTCACTTTCATCTTTAGAAGATATTTGTACGATATCAGGATTAATATATTCTATAGGATTTTCTATACTATGGACCTTTCTGTTATTTTTGAATTTATTGACAACATAATGCATGGTAGTAGTTTTTCCCGAACCAGTCGGTCCAGAAAAAATAAGGACTTTTGATTTTTCACTTATCAGCTTTTCAATATTGGATTTTATTGATGGTTCTAGATCAACCTTAATATCGTTTATATTTTTTAGTTTTCTTAAAACACAACTTATACCAAGAGAGGATTTAACAAAAGATACTCTAAAATTAATGTTATTAAAATTAAAAGAACCATCAATATTTTTGAAGTCTTTAATTATGTCAAATCCGCAATTAATCAACAATTTATTTAAGAACACATCATACTCATAATGACTCATAGGGCTTAAATCTACCAAATTGCCACAATATCTTGTTCTAACCCCTACATCGTTGTTATTAGGTTCAAAGTGAAAATCAGTGATGTTTTCATCATTATAGTTATGAAAAAATTTGCCTACAATGTCTTCTTCAACCATAAAACTATTTTCGTTTCTATGGTATAGATTGTATATATCGAAATCATTTTTTTTCATAATTAATCTCTTGACTTAATTATTCGGTTTTTTCAGCAATTGATTCTTCTGCATGGTCTTTTATGTATCTATTTAATTTTTCTATCTCTTCCTCTACAATTCCTCTACCAAAATGTCTATAAAGTGCAGGCTGTTCATATAAATCAATATAATTCTCTTCTCCAGGAAGTTTATCGTATCCAGATGCAATAATAGTGACTTTTATTAAATCATCTGGTAGTTTATCATCTATAGTAATTCCCATTTTAAGTTTTGCATCATCGACTGCATATGAGCGAAGTATTTCATTAATTATTCTTACATCTTGAGTAGTAGGATTTTTACCAGATATATTTACAAGTGCTGCGGTAGCATTTCTTACTGGATCTTCTAATATTTTACTATTTAATGCATTTCTTATAGCTTCTTCTGCTCTTTTTTCTCCTTTTCCAAGACCAATTCCCAACATTGCAGAACCTTTTATTTTTAGTACTGAAGCAACGTCGGCAAAATCAAGATTAATCATACCTGGTTTAGTAATTAAGTCAGAGATACCTGTTATTGCTTGAAGCAATATTTCATCGGCTTTTTCGAAAGCCTTATCAATAGGTATGTCTTCATCATTGTCTATAAGTTTATCATTAGAAATTTTAATTAAACTGTCTACATAACGTTTCGTTTCATGAAATCCTTTTAAAGCGATTCTTTCTTTAGTTGAGCCTTCAAAATGAAAAGGTGTAGTTACTATAGCTACAGTTAAAATACCTAATTGAGTAGCTAGTTCAGCTATAACAGGAACTGCACCGGTTCCCGTTCCGCCACCTAAGCCCGCTGTAATAAATAAAAGGTCGGTATCTTGTAGAATGTCTCTTATTTCTTCAATACTTTCCAAAGCAGCTTTCCTCCCAATTTCCGGATCTCCACCAGCACCTAATCCTCTAGTTAATTCTTTTCCTAACTGAATTTTGATAGGAGAATCGATATTTTCTAATACTTGTACATCCGTATTTGCAGAGATCAACTCTACATCTCTAATTCCTTTTTTAACCATTCTTTGAATTGCATTGTTACCTGCTCCACCTACGCCAAATACTTTTATTTTATATGTAGTTTTTTTTGTGAAAAGTTTTTTTTGCCTGTCAATTTCTTCAATTTCAAACGGCATCCTCGTCACCCCCAGTTATCTTTTTGATAAATGTTTTAAAAGTATTCCCTTTAGTAGATGCTTTGGGTTTTTGTGAAGATTCGGAAGAAATAGATTCTCTTGATCTTTCATAAAAACTTTCTTCAATCAAGTCAAGACGATATCTTTCAACGATGCCAAATACTGAGAGATAAGTAGAATCTTTTTTAATCTCTTCGGGCACATCCCTAAAGTAATCAAGAGATACTAAAGAGCTTTTTCTGTAATTTTCACCCATAAGTTCTCTAATAGTTTGATCGATATTTCTGATTTTTGAACCTCCTCCAGTTAACACAATACCTCCTTGCAAAGCACCTATTTCATAAGTTTTTTCGTAGCTAATTCTTGATAATTCGCCATTTAATCTACTAATTATTTCTCTAACTCGAGCGTATATTATTTTATTTAAAAGTCCAAGAGATGTATAAGAATATCCAGTGCCTGTTATAGGTTGGAATTCCACTTTTTTAATAGTCCTCGTATCTCTTAGACAAGCACCTTCCTCTGTTAACAACCTGTGAGCTTCTTTTTCAGAAACTTTTAGGACATTTGAAATATCTTTTAATATATATTTAATTCCATAGGGAAAAGAATAAAATAATTTAGGTATACCATCCTTGAAAATGATGGTTCTTGATGAATTATATCCTAAATCTATTACTGTTATTCCGACATTTCTATCATTAGGAGTTGTAGTCGCATAACTAGCAGATAAAGTTGAGTCATAAAGAGGAATTTGAGAAGAAGGAACAACATCCTTCAAAACGTTTATAAGTAAAGAGAAAGAATTTTCATCAACCCAGACGATATTTAAAGAAGTTGTCAAAGAACTTTCAGCATAAAATGAAACTGGATTTTTTACTGTTTTATTATCTATCATGAACTTTACAAACGAAGAATCTAAGATGATTTTTCCTTCATCGATATACTTTTTAGTGATATTTTTTTTAATATTTTGTAATTCTTTCTCCCTTATCTCTGTTCTTTTACTAAATTCAACGGTAAAGTTTTCTTGAGTAATGTTTAAATTATTAGTCGAGTATCCAACAATTATTTCAACATTTTTAAGTTTTCTTTCAGAACTTTGTTTAAGATACTCTATAAGAGTAACTAAAGTTCGCCTAAGAGATTCCATATCTTGAATCTCTCCGTTTATAATTCCTTCTACTGGCAAAGCAGCGTTGACAATAGGTCTTATATATCCTTCTTCATCAACTTCAAAAAGCATTCCTTTTAATAAAAAACTACCGATATCTATACCTATTAAATAATTTTTGGCCATATTAAAACCCCCGATCGTGTACATTAAAAATAGATTGCCCCATCAAAACATATTCACCACCATTTAAATCTTGAAAAAAATTAACATTATAACCTTTTAAATAAATGGTAATATCTTCCAAATTATAGTAATTTAATATAATATTATTATAACAAAAGATTTCTTTTTTAGGAAAATTAATGCTATCAATTTGTGGAATCCAAAAAATCTTTTTTATAAAATCAGTTTCTTTTTTTCTTAACTCTTCATCATTACTAAATTCTACTTTTATAAACTTTGGATACTCAATATCGCTAATAAAAGTAATGTCATCAAAGATGTCATAATAGAAATATCTGTTATTAAAAGAAATATAATATACACTCTTATCAACGTTAATTTTAAGTGGTTGACTTATTACCTTATTATTATACACAAAAAATCTATTAAATAAATGAAAATACACTAATGCTAAAAAAGACAAATAAAAGACTAATAATATTATCTTTTTCGCCTTCATTATACATCTAACTCTTTCACCTTATATGCATTATTTTCGATAAATTCTCTCCTTATGGCTGGATCATCTCCCATAAGTATTTCGATAATTTCATTAGATGATTCTAGGTCTTGAATAGTTATTTTAACAAGTTTTCTTGAATTTTTGTCCATTGTAGTTTCTCTAAGTTGATCCGGATTCATTTCTCCTAATCCTTTATATCTTTGGATCTTCCACTTTTTGTTTGCGTACGTTTGTTTGAGATTTTCAAGTTCTGCCTCATTGTATAAGTAAAAATGTTCATTTCCTACCTCAAATCTATATAAAGGCGGTTGAGCTATGTACACGTGACCTTCTTCAATAAGGGGCCTCATATATCTATAAAAAAAGGTTAATATTAAAGTGCGAATGTGAGCACCGTCAACATCAGCATCTGTCATTATGATTATTTTCCCGTATCTTAACTTTGATATATCAAATTCATCACCAATACCCGTACCTAGAGCAGTAATAATATTTGTAATTTGTTCGTTCTTTAAAAGTTTTAACAAATCCGCTTTTTCCACGTTAAGAATTTTACCCCTTAATGGTAGTATAGCTTGGTAATACCTATCTCTTGCCTGTTTTGCGTTTCCACCAGCAGAGTCTCCTTCAACTATAAAAAGCTCGGATTCTTCAAGATTTTTGGAGGTACAGTCAGCCAATTTTCCTGGGAGTGTTGTACTCTCAAAAATAGTTTTTCTTTTTATGTTTTCTCGTGCTTTTTTTGCAGCAATTCTCTTTTTAAATGCAAAGTTAATTCGTTCGAGGATTTTTTTTGCTTCCTTTGGATTGGCATCGTAATAAAGAGATAATTTTTCGCTTGTAATTTGATTGACGGCTTCACGTGCAACTTTTGAACCAAGTCTTCCTTTGGTTTGTCCTTCAAATACTGGTTCAGCCATTTTTACATGCATGATGGTTATTAAGCCTTCTCTGACATCGTCACCACTAAAATTTTCATCATTTTCTTTTAAAATGCCGTACTTTCTAGCAAACTCATTTGATAAACGTGTTAAAGCTTGTTTAAAACCAGATTCGTGTTCTCCTCCATCAATAGTTTTAATATTATTGACAAAAGATATTATTTCACTATCTTCAGATTGTGTATAAACAAGCTCTATTTCAACCTGAATATCAGGTTCATCTTTTTTATAAGAATAAGATCCAGCTAAATAAATAGGTTGAGCAACAGGCTCTTTCTTTCTCTTTTTTAGAACATAATTTATAAATTCTTCTAATCCACCCTCAAAATGAAACTCTTCTTTATAATCTCTTTTTTTATCTTCAAAAATGATTTTTAGATTAGGATTTAGAAAGGCAATTTCTCTTAACCTATTCTCTATTAGTCTTGATTCAACAACCACGTCTCCATCATCAAAAATCTCCTTATCAGGCAAAAATTTTACATAAGTTCCAGTTCTATCCGTTTCTCCTAATTCTAAAACTTCTGTTTGAGGAATACCTCTTGAATATCTTTGATAATAGATTTTTCCATCTCTATAAACCTTTACTTCAAAATATTCAGATAAGGCATTAACTACAGATGCGCCAACACCATGTAGACCTCCGCTCACTTTATAAGCCTTTTTATCAAACTTACCTCCAGCATGAAGAGAGGTCATCACTAGTTCTAAGGTATTTTTCTTTTCGATAGGATGCATACCAACAGGTATTCCTCTACCATTATCTTCAACTTCAATAGAATTATCTTCATTTATTGTAACTCTTATTAAATTACAATAACCATTTATATGTTCGTCTATTGAATTATCGATTATTTCGTAGACTAAATGATTTAGTCCAGCTTTACCAGTTGAACCTATGTACATTCCGGGTCTTAATCTAACAGCCTCGAGTCCTTTTAAAACTTTTATCTGTTCAGCGGAATAATCTTTTTCTTTTTCGATCATTAAAGCACCTCCAAATTGTTTCGATTAGACAAGTTTTATTTTTTTTATTTCATCTGAACCAAAAATTTGATTAATTTTTTTTAAGATTTCATTTTCTCTAAATACTATTTCTTGTTTAACAAAATTATTGGAACAAGACAATAATAATGCACGTTCATTTATTGAATAATTAACAACTTTAACTTCCTGAATTAAATTTTCAGGTAGAAAATTATAAGATTCGTCTCGTAATTTTGATATAACATATATTTTTTTTAGTGAAGGGTTTTTGAAAGATAATTTTTTTAAAACCTCTTCAAATTTTTCTTCCATTTTCAGACTACTTCTCCCGAAGAATTTTAAAATTATTCAAATTCATCTAGAGTCTTAGTTATAAAATCCTTCCAATTAGCAATTAAAGCTTCGGTAACTACACCTGGAACGGTAAATGTAAAGTGAGGGAAAATTCTTCTCACTGGGACAATACCTCTTGAGGTATGACTGAGAAATATTTCATCAGCAGATAGTAGCTCCCACACCTCAACATTAGGTTTTTCTTCTATTTCCATTGATAATTCTCTTGCTAACTCTAACACACTGTGTCTAGTTATACCAGCAAGTATACCAGTTGATAAATGTGGTGTAATTAATACACCACTACTTACATAAAAAATGTTTGAAAAAGTACATTCAGCTACGTAACCAAATTCATTTAAGATGATTGATTCATAATAATAATCATATTTTTTATGGATATATTTAACTGAATTGTTTAATGGAGTTTTTACATAATATGGAATAATAGAAAAATGTGGTTTTCTTTCTCTAGCTATATTAACGACTACCCCTTCTTCAATTATATCAATGTCTTCTTCCAGTTCTTCTACAAAACAGTAAAAAGTGTCATAATTCGAAGTGAAAGGGGTTACAAAGATTTTAAATCTATATTCATTATAATTATGAATTTTCTCGGCTTGTTCCAAAACCAATTTTATCTTTTCAAGTGATGGAACGTCAAACCCCATAAAATTAGCGGATTTTTTAAGTCTATCATAATGACTTCTTAAACGATAAGGTATACCATAATATGTCCTAATAACCTCATAAACAGAGTAACCGCTAACAAAACCTTCATCGTCTGCGCTAACAAGAGGATATTCAACCCATTCGTTTCCATTATAAAACATTTGATATCACCCCTTCACTTCCTTCAGAGATAGAAATAATCTTAGATTTTAAAAAAATGCCTCTAAAATCGGATTCACAATTACCATTTTTAAGATATATTTTATGAGGGATATAATACTCGTCATATCCCAACAGATAACCATTTTTTACATCTTCTATAAGAACTGTATGTTCAGAAGAAACCAACTGAGATAAATACTCTTTTCTTGAAAATTGGGCATTTTTTGTAAGTTCAATCATCCGATCTTTCTTATCACTACCAGAGATTTGGTTATCCATTTTAAAAGCAGGAGTTCCTTCTCTAGCAGAAAATCTAAAACCATGAACTTTTAGGATTTTAAGATCTTTAACTGAATCAAACAAAATTTTTAAATCTTCTTCATTTTCACTAGGAAAACCAACTATTAAATCACAAGTGATTGAAAATTTTGAATCTAATTTTCTCAGTTTTTCAATAGAATTAAGAATGTCTTTTCTCTTATAGTTTCTACCCATCAAATTCAAAATACGATCTGAAAAATGTTGAATAGATAGATGTAGATGTTTTTCAAAAATAGAATAATTGGTTAATATATATGCTAAATTATCAGATACATCATTTGGATACAATGATGTTAATCTTATCCTGATATTCTCATCCTTGAAAGTATCTCCAATCGTTTTTAATAAATCTTCGAAAGACTCAGAGTTATCTAGGCCGTAACAAGTTAAATTTGTTCCTGTTAATACAATTTCCTTATATCCTTTGTTGATCAAATTTTGTATTTTATTAATGATATCTTTTTTTGATAAACTAATTATTTTAGTTCCACGAAGTAGCCTTATCTTGCAAAAAGCACATCCATTTATACAACCTTCTTCAATAGGTAAGAAAAACCTTGTCCTATTTCCATACGATTCTTCAGGAACCAAAATTTTAGTATCGTTTTGTAGCCAGAAAAATTTTTCTGAATAAACGCCTTCTTTATCAAAATATAGTTCAATATCTTTTTTTTCTAGGTTACCCAGTACCAAATTTGCTCCAATTGAACGTAATTCTAAAGGATCAGAGTTTGCGTAACAACCTATAGCTATGATTTTTGCATTTTTATTTGATTTTCTTATCCTTCTAATAGTTTGACGTACTTTTCTTTCAGCTTCAGAAGTTACTGAACAGGTGTTGAGTATATAAGCATCTGATTTACCATTCTTTTCTTCAAAAATAATGTCAAACTCTTTAGACAATTTTTCAGATATATATTGAGATTCGGCTTGATTCATTTTGCAGCCGAATGTTATCAAAGATATTCTTTCTTTCATTACATAAATTCCTCCATTTGGTAAAGCAATAGATGAATTATTTGGGAAATAAAAATAAAAAATAAATATCAGCAAAGAAATTCGTTTCTAAGATAGATAAGATTATATTTTGCTTTTAATATTATACCATAATAAAACTAATAATTATTAACCAAAAAATTAAAATAACGGGTCATGAAAACCCGTTATTTTAAAGATATTTAATGTAGTTTTACATTAGTATATTATGCTCGTTTATCTATAGCCAATTTTTCCTCATTCTCTGCATAACGCCTCATTCTTGTTTCGTAGTTATAAACACCTCTTTTTGACGGATATCTTTCCGAATATCCTTCCTCATACCATAATTTGTCTGCGTATTTTTTCCATTCATCTGCAAGTTGATCTAATTCAGGAGCTAGTTCATTTATGGTTCTCTCGCTACCAGGATGTTGAGGAATAGCATTATATTTCTTAATCATAGCTCTAAATACTTTTGGATTATCTATTATTGGACAAGGTCTGAAAAGGTTGTCAGAATATGGAATAGTTCTTTTGTATGCTTCAAAGAAAGGAGATTTTAGAATTTCTAAAATACTCTTTTCTCTGATATTATCAACTGCAAATTGTTGGAATACACATGGTTCTACATAACCTTTGGCATTTACGTGTAGATATTTTGCCCCAGATGCTAAACAACCATTTGTTAGAAATCCGTGGTTCCAAAAATCCGCAACAAATGCAAATTTACCGCTTAGTCTTAATTCCTCTGTTTTATAGAATCTTTCATATCTTTGCTCTGGCGTAGGAACTAAATCCATTGATGCATCAGCACCGACAGGCATGAATTGGAATACCCATGTATAACTAACGTTGTTTTCTCTTAAAAAGTCCCAAAACTCATCACTCATGATAACATCGTGATTTTTGCGAGTTGCTGTCACAGAAGCACCATAAATTAATTTGTATTTTGTTAGTATTTCCCAGGCATTTTTTATTTTATCAAAAACGCCTTTTCCTCTTCTCCAATCTGTCATTTCTTCGAATCCCTCAATTGAAATAGCAAGCGTTGAATTACCGAGTTCAGCCATCTTTTTTGCATTTTCTTCTGTTACAAGAGTACCATTTGTGTAAATTAAGAAGTAAGAATCTTTAAAATGTTCTAGTACGTCGAAAAGATATGGATAAACAAACGGTTCTCCACCGGTTATTATAAAGAAATAAATTCCAAGATCGTTAAATTGTTTAATAACATCAAATATTTCCTCTTTAGAAAGCATGTATTTATGACCGTAAAGTGCTGCATAACAGCCAACACATCTCAAATTACAAGCATAAGTTGGAGAAATAACCCCTAGCTTAGGTAAGACCGTTTGATGCTCATGCATTAAATCTTGTCTGACTTTTTCACCTATTGCAAATTCATTAATAATTAAATTGCTTATTATTTTTTCTACGACTTTTGGTTCGGATTTTTTGAAAAGCTCCGACCAATTCATCAACATAGGATCATGATTTTCTGCTCCTTCTGCTAACTTTCTTAGACCGCTTTTTGCGGGTTCTTTAGCTAACTTAGATAATGTCCAAAAAAGGGTAGCAAGCTGATCTATGTCTGCTTTTCTGACAACATTTGACACTATTTTGGAGCTTTGTCTTAACATCATATTTTTCATAGAATCAATAACCGCCATTTTACACACCTCCGAATTTTTTGAATATTAATTATTCACCCGAAAACACCAATTGATAATAATTAACAAATAAAAAGAATTATTTAGCAAGGCAAAGAACAATTTTTCTAACATTTTCTTGTATTTCTTCATCTGAAATCTCTACACCAAAGGCCTTATAAATTACTAAGCCATCAAACATTGCCTGAAGCATTAAGGCACTTGATTTAGATTTGAATATTTTTTCAAAGTTGCTTAGAATTTTATTATAATAGTCTTTAAAAGTTTTTGTCAAAGATTGCATCATAGATGGATCATGAGTTGAATTTAAAAGTATTTCTAGCAATCGTAATAAATCACTTGAGGGAAAACTTGACAAAATTTCTGAGTAAATTTGGGTATAAATATCAGCACTTTTTTCCAAACAATCAGAAGTAGAATCAGATGTTTTTTCTTCGAAAAAATGTAACATTTTTTCCATTAGAGCAGTAAAAGCTGCAACTATTAATGCATTTTTGTTTTTAAAATAATTGTATAAAGATCCTTTTGAAACATTGCAAGCCACTGCAACATCTTCCATAGTAAAATTAGCTAAACCTTTTTTACTAATTAATTCTAAGGTCTTTTCAGATATATATTTTTTCTTTTCAATTTTATCTACAGAGTCCATATAATTAGCCATGTTACCACCTCATTTTATGACTGACCGTTCAGTCATCTATTATTATACACCATTATTATTTATTTTTCAAATACGATAAAAATTATCGGCTTATATAACGTTCAATAAATTTAGGATGTAAAAATCTGTTACTAAAGCAATTAAAAAAAGATATATATTCAAATATTATATTTCGTTCATTATTATTCAGAATTTAACTAATAAGCAACATTCAATTAAAAAAATAATTAATAAATTTATATATCTCTATAATACTCTCTATTTAATCGATGCAAAGGTATATTCAATCGCACTTACTTATGATATAATTAATTGAATGTAATTTGTTATTTGTAGATAAAAGAAAATAGAAATAAAGATTCTTATCAAGATAGAGTTTTGAATTTTAATGGGTTTTAGGGCGGAGCCCTCACTCATTCCTTGGTACAAGTACCAAATTAAAAATAAAGATTTTCAGCAAATGGAATTTTGAATTTCTAAAATGAGTAAAAATGTTAATTTTGAGGAGGAAATATTTTGAATAATATTGTAATAGTTAGAGTAGATGAAATTGGGTTAAAAAGTGGAAATAAAATGCTTTTTATGAAACAATTAAAGAATAATATAGAAAGTAAATTCAAAGACCTCTTCTCATGTAAAATATTAGGTAACAGAATATATTTATTTCCAAAAAAGACTTTTAATAATAGAGATTTAGATAATTTAGGTAAAATATTTGGTATTAGTTCTTATTCGGTTGCCAAGAAAATAGATAAAGATTTTGAAAAAATGGAAGAAGAAGCTTATAAGCTAGTTATAGAAGCACTTAACAATGATTTTGATTCTTGCAAGTCTTTTAGGGTTTCTGTAAATAGAGCAGATAAATCTTTTCCAATGATAAGTCCAGAAATTGCAGCTAGAATTGGGGAATATGTATTATCTAATATTCCAAGTTTAACAGTTGATTTAACACAACCCGATATTAATATCGAAATAGATATAAGACCGGAAGGGGTATATTTATTTAAAGAACGAGTTAGGGGACCAAGTGGATTACCAGTAGGTGTTTCTTCTACAGGAACAGTTCTTCTGTCAGGAGGAATAGACAGTCCCGTTGCTGCTTTACTTATGTTAAGAAGAGGCATGGTTATTAATGGGGTTAATTTTTACAGTCCACCTTTTACAGGTCCAAAATCGTTAGATAAAATAATTAAAATTAGTTCAATTATATCTGAATATACACCGTTTCCTTTTCATCTTTATGTTGTACCTTTAACTAAAATTCAAATGTTATTCAAAGATTTGGAGGAGAATCAATTTTCAGTAGTCCTTCAAAGAAGATCTATGATGAGAATTGCTGATAAAATATCGAATCTTACTGGAACAAAAGTCTTAATTACAGGAGAAAGCTTAGGTCAAGTTGCTTCTCAAACGGTTGAAAATATATTAACAATTTCTGAAAGTACACAAAAAGTTATTTTTAGGCCGCTTATAGGATCAACAAAAAATGAAACTATTGAAATATCAAAAAAATTTGGTCTGTATGAGACATCCATACTTCCATACGAAGATTCATGCAGTGTTTTTGTACCTCAAAATCCTGCTACAAAAGCTCAATTGAGAAAGATTAAACAAATTGAGTCTTACCTACCTGAAGTTAGTGTGTTAGAAGATGAGGTTATAAATGAATCTAAAAAATATGAGATAAGAGATGGAAAAATAGAGGAAATTGATGTCTTTAAGATGGTGAAAGGTGGGATTCTATGAAAAAGATTTGGACTGCAATTAAAGGAACATTTTTTGCTATATGGTTATTTTTTGGTTTTGTTGGAGTGGTTATAATATATGGAAGTTATGTCTTAATAAAGGCTAAAATATTAGAAAAGAGAAAGGGAGAAGAAGCATCACGGGAATATGTAAGAAAAGTTGTTTCTTGGTTTGGAAGAGCGGCATTTCACTATTTGTGGAGTGAAGTAACTGTTTTCGGTAAAGAGAATATCCCTGACAAAGGGCCATATGTAATTGTGGCAAATCATCAAAGTATTTTCGATATTCCTTTGATTTTAGGCTACATTTATCCAAGTGGATTTATTGCAAAAAAAGAGCTTTTGAAAGTCCCACTTCTTGGAACATTTATAAAAAAACTTGGTTCAATACTTATTGACAGAGATAGCCCAACAAGTGGAGCTATAGCATTAAAAAATTTTGCTAGAATTACTCAAACTGGAGATGTAATTACAATATTTCCAGAAGGTACGCGGAGTATAGATGGAAAAGTTAATGAGTTTAAGAAAGGTTCTCTTTTAGTCCCTTATAGATATAATATTAAAATTTTACCTGTTACTATAGATGGTACTATTGGAATGAACAAAAAGGGTAGTATTTTAATCAAACCCGGAAAGGTAAAATTATACATTCATAATGTCATTGAGCCAAAGACCTTTTCAAGTGAGGCGGAGTTGAGAGCTCATGTGCAAAATGTAATCAGCAGACAAATAGCTCAAAATTCCTTAACTAAAGCGAGTTAGTAATCTCTTATAATATTTTTTGAATTTTTGTAGAAAACCAGCTGAAAGTTAGAAAAGATTTGGAGGCGTAGATTATGAAGGAAATTAGTAATGTGTCAATGGGTATAGACAAGATTAGCAATTCACCACTAGTTTTTTTAAGGGTAGAAGATACAAATATGGTTGTTCCCATTTGGATAGGGCCATGTGAAGCAGGTGTGTTGGCGTTAATATTAAGAAAAGAAGAGTTTGAGAGGCCTTTAACCCATGACCTGATTCTAAGTGTTATCCAAAAGTTAGGTGCAAAACCTTTGAAAGTAATGATTGATAGGTTTAAAAGAGATATTTTTTATGCAAAGCTTGTTCTAAAAGACGTTAATTCAAAAGAAATAAAAATTGATGCAAGACCTTCAGATTGTATCATAATAGCCTTAAAAGAAAATATACCAATTTATATCGATGATAATATTGTTCGTGATCATGCTATAGATTCTTCGCTATTCTATGATTTTAACTTAGAAGAAAATGGGGAAGAAAAAAAGGATTTTAGAAAAGAGATAGAAAATTTTGATATTGATGAGTTAAGGCGCATATTTGAGGAAAGAGAAAATGATGATGATGATGACGTATAGAAAATCATAATAGATTTAAAATAATAAAATACGAGGAGTTCTAATAATGAATAGTATAAGTTTAGATGATTTCAAAAATGAATTTGATAAACATATTATTTGTTTTTTTGAAGAGATTCAAATTGAAGAAAATATAAAAGAAGCACTTAGTTACAGTGTGAAAAATGGAGGCAAAAGGTTAAGACCGTGGTTTATTTATAATTTTGGGAAAAGTGAAGATATTTCATCAGAAAATTTAATAAATGCCGGAATTGCTGTTGAAATATTACACTCTTCTTCATTGATACACGATGATTTACCGGCTTTAGATGATGCTAACTTTAGAAGAGGAGTTCTTACTAATCATCTCAGATTTGGTGAGTATAAAGCTATACTTGCGGGAGATTATGGATTTACGTTACCATTAAAAATAATCATGGATCTAAAAGACATAGAGTTGGAAAATAAGTTAGTTGCACTCAGATATTTCATAGAAGATACTTTAAAGATGTTTGAAGGAGAGATGAGAGATCTTATTTATGAAAAGGATAACTTAGAAGTTGAAACTAGTGAGATTATAAATATGTACGCCAATAAAACGGGTGCAATATTCGGGTTATCTTTTTCTTTACCATTTTTTTTGGCTGGAGAATATAAACTGGGTGAAAAAATGCACGAAATAGGTATAGATTTTGGAATTTCTTTTCAAATATTTGATGATTTAAAAGACCTATTGAAATCAGAGAAAGAGTTAGGAAAAGACACTCATAAAGATGTAAATAAAAAGACTCTTTTAAATAAGATGAGTTCTAAAGAAGTAAAAATAGTAGCCGATAATTATTATAGTAGAGTAATCGAAAATCTTTTAACATTGAACTATTCAGATATGGTTAGAAATCTTATAGAAATACGAAATATTGTAGAAAGTAGGTAGATCTTTTGAAAAATCAAAAACCGTTTTCATCCCTTACAAATATGAAAACACTGAATAAATTTTTCTTATTGGCACTGATTTTATTGACCGCTTTTTCGATTTATTATTTTTTAAATAAAAGCTTATACCTATTTTCTATCGATAAAACTAAAACAAAGAAGAATATTGAAATAACAATACCTCAGTCTGCATATTCTTCAAAAAAAAGTTTATTGATAACCCCTCTTTCTAAAGATTCTCAAGAATATATAGAACTAAAATCTTACAGGAATTTTTATGGAGAAATTTATAGAATAGAATTCTCGGATGATTCAAAAGAATCCTCTCTCTTACCCGTAACAGTTAGATATAAAATTCCATCAGAAATGTATTATGGAGATAATTTTGTTCATTATTCTTTAGTATATGCCACTAATGAAGAATCTTTTATCATATCGGATTTTACCGGAGCCAGAATTGTTGAAACAGCAAATCAATATTTCATTGAAGCGGATACCTTTCAACTTTCTAAAATTAAATACGTTGGATTAGTACTAGATAGTCCTGTGGAAGCTTCTTATGGTTTGAGAATAATGAAAGAATCTTCTCCAACAATTGAACCAGATATAATTTTAGTACCTGGAAGTGATCTTAATTTCTTAGGCAAATTAGTTAATGTATCCGACAAAATTTATGATTACTCAATTTGGTCTTCATTATTTCCAACCAGAACTATATGGAGATACGATTATCCATTAACTTCTACAAGAAGTAAAAATTATGTAGATTCTTTCGACTCTTTTGTAGATAGAACAGGAATTAATAGTTATATAGAATATGAAAGTAAAAAATTTGCACAAGAGTTAAAAAGATTTCCCAACAGGAAATTCGATATCATAGCTCACGGGATTGGAGGTTTGATTGTCAGATATGCATTAGAATCTGATCCGAATATTAAAAATGTGAAGAATTTGGTGCTTATTTCTACTCCTAATAAAGGAACAAACCTTGCAAATCCACTTTTTTTTAACTTAATATGGGGTAAAGATTTAAATTTACTTAGCAAATTATTAGGTGTAGAGAAAGCTACAATATCAATTATTATGGCTGAGAATGCATTCTATTTAGATCTGATAAATTCATATTATTATGATATTACCCCAAGTTCATCTTTTTTAAATACAGCTAATAGTTTTGAAAGAAGATCTGACATTAGATATTTGGTAATAGGCGGAACTAACTCAAATATTGAAGAAGATATTACCAATAAAGTTATTTCACAAATTTATCCCGAATTTATTGATGGATCCGCGGATGGAGTGGTAAGCTTAGAAAGTGCATATTTAAAAGGTGCAGATGAGTTTTTTACGGTTGACAAAAATTTTTACGACATTTATCTTGACAAAGATGTTCTAAATAAGGTAAAAGATTTTTTAAATGAGTCTTTAACAACATTAACAGTAAAGCCTTTTGAAGATGACGATTTTATAGAATACCAATATGAACTTGAACAAACAAAAACTCCGACTCAAGAGATAAAAAATGAAATAAAAAACGTAACTAAATTCAAATTACCTTCTTCATACAGAGAAACTCAAATTTTAAAGAGTCCCGTTAAAATAGGAACTCTAAAAGAAGAAAGAATTAAAATAGTATCAATAGAGGATAATATACTGTTTGAATCTTCTACAGGGGTTTACAACAATAAGCTCAAAAAAATTCTAAATGATCGTGTGTTAGGAGGTTTACTATACGATAATGTTTATTATTTAACAACATCAAATGGTGTATACACTATTGATAAAGATTATAAAATAAGCAAGTTATTAGATGAAATTCCAGCTGTTGGAGACGAAATATATTATATTCCAGAGTATGGTTTCTTGAATATAGAATATACCATTGATAGTAGTAAAATCTACTTGAATGGAAAAGAAGTCTTGAGTAACGTAAATTTTATAAAATTAAAAAGTAAGGGAAAAGATGTATATGCAGTTTTTGAGGACAAAATATATAAAATAAATGACAATAAATTAACTGAATTCTTTAGTTTAACCGAAATCCAAAAATCTATAAATGTAAGCCTTGGAAAAATAGTTGATTTTGATAAAAATAACTCAACTTTATTTGTTCTTACTTCTGATTACAAACTATTATTTGTTGATTCATTAACTAATGAAGTACAGGTAATAGGAAAGGAAGATATTGGAAGACTAGGTGTTCAAATATACCAGGATAATTTGTATGTTTATGGAAATAATCATATTACTTACTTTAACTTAAAAGATAATATATTTCCAGGGTTTTATCAAAGATTAAGCCTAAATATAAAAGATTTTGTAATTAAAAATGATCTGGAAGTTTGGGTAGTATTTGAGAATGATAATCTTGGATATGATATATATAAATATACTCTGTAAAATATTCTAACAACGAGATATTTTTAATTTATTTAGTTTAAAAGATAAGGAGAATGCAATGAAAAACATTATAACCTTATGTGCAATTTTGTTAATAGTAACTTGTGCACAGGCTCAAAACTATGAAATAGCTTATGATTACTATTTCAACGGTTTAAAATATTATAGAAACGGAAATTATGAAATGGCTCAATTTAGTTTTCAAAAAGCCTTGGAGCTCTCTCCTGAATTAGAAAGTGAAATCCCTGAAGTTAAAATGTATTTAGGTCTTTCTGCTTTTCAAAATAAAGATTATAGTACTGCACGTATATATTTAGATAATTTCAGAGGTAATATCTATGTTGATCAAATTTTAGAAATTATAGAAACAATAGATATGGAGAAGGATAAATCCGATGTTTCTATTGTGAAAACTCCGATAAATCATGAGCAGGTAGATTCAATTGTTGATACAAGCGAAGAAAGCTCAAGTTTTTCTCTGTTCATAACTGTTGGAATTATTGTTTTTTCAGTTACTTGTTTGACAGCAATTTTAACCTTTTATTGGTTAAGAAAATATAATAAACCATTTGTACCAAATAAAAAGGGACAAACTGTTACAGTAGATTTGACTGAAGAACCAACAGAAATTCATCCAGTTGATCTTAAAATTAAAACTCTAGACGAATTTGAAGAAGAAACCGTTCAAAAAATATTAAGTGGATCCAAATATTTGCTTGAATTGTTAAACATAAAGTTAGATTCTGAGATACCGATTGACAATTCTACTACAACTAAGCAAGAAGAAATGAAAGGTATAAGTGATGTTGATAGGCTTCAAAAAGAGATAGAAGAAACTTTAAAAGGGGTACTAACAACGTCAGAAGTTAAGGATATAGAAGGACTTTTGTTGGATTTGAATAAGGAAAAAAATATAGATGTTGATACAAAATTAATAGAAATGGAGAGAGAGAATGCACCGAAGATAGAGCAAGATTATCGTTCAGTTAAAGGATATATTAAGCCTGATCAAGAGACAAGTAGAAAGTATAATATGATAATTAATACAAAAGAAAAGCAGTTACCATTAAAAAAATATACTTTTCAAGAAGTGACGAGTATAAAAGATAACCTAAAAAAAAGTCAAATTAAACAAGATGATAAAAATTTAGAAGAGTTTTTCACTCTTTTATTCAATGAAACTAATTATGAAAAGTTAAAAAATCAAAATATTGATTTTTAACTTTATTTTGTTATAATATATAAAGTATAATTGCGGATGTAGCTCAGTCGGAAGAGCATCAGCTTCCCAAGCTGAGTGTCGCGGGTTCGAATCCCGTCATCCGCTCCATTATTTTCTAAAAAAAAAGGGGCGTAGTTAGAGGCTCCTTTTTTCATATTAAAGGTGGTTTATATGAATTTGAAAATAGAAACAGGTAAGTTCAAAAATAGACGCATAGAAGCGGTAAATGATCCAAAAACGCGATATACAACCTCCATTCTAAGACAAGCAGTAATGAATATATTTGATTTTAGCGGAGCTAACCTTTTAGAGTTATTTGCTGGAAGTGGAGTATTTTCTTTTGAAGCTTTAAGTAACGGGGCAATAAAAAGTGTTCTAGTAGACATATCTTCAAAATCAATAAATTGTATTTTAAAAAACGCTAAAACATTGGGGGTTTTAGAAGCCATAAAAGTTATAAAAAGTGATTACAGAAAGGTTTTTTCTAAATTAGACTCTCAACAATTTGATTTTATTTTTGCGGATCCTCCCTTTGATTTAGGATATATAGATGAACTTTTAAAGTTGTTAGATAAAAATTATTCTATTTTAAAAAAAAACGGATATATAATTATTGAAAAGTCCAAAAATGAACGTTATAACGTCGATTTAAAACACTTAATTCTAAATGAAATCAGGGATTATAGCGATACTGAGTTACTAATACTTCAAAGAAAGCAAGAAGAATAATAATATCTAAAAATAAAAAAGGCCCGTAATCTTTCTATACGGGCCAAAATTTGAAAATGAATTCTTCCGGGGACAGAACACTCCAGGAGGGAGGGTAACCTACAAAAGTGTTCTGTAACTACATTATACATCATGAAAAATTTTTCTCAAAGTCCGTTGTAGGGCAAATAATTTCATCTAATTATGTTTATAGTAAATTAGAATAATTTAACTCAAAAAATCTCAAAAATAGAAAAAATTTCATTATTATTTATGAAATATACATCACAAGCTATATTAGAAAAAAGAGGCACGTAGTCAATAGTATGTCCAAAGCTACTCCAATTGATACCTGCCTGTGTATTAAGATGATCGTAGTAAAATTTTACAACATCAGATTGATATGTAAGAGTTTTTGAAGAATTTTTAGATATATAGAAGTAATCTTTCAAATCAATACTTAAATTTAGCTTATTAGAAAAAACTTCATAGTTATCAGTACTATTCAAAATATCTACAAATTTTTCATATGAGAAGCCATAATCCCTAATTTTATTGAGAGATAAAAAACCATCTCCTAATGTTAATCCACCAGTTGCATGGTCCGAAGTTACAATAATTAAAGTATCATCAGGATATTGTTTTAAAAAATCTAAAGCTATTTTGATAGAATCATCAAAATCAATTATTTCTTTAATTAGTGAAAAAGTATCATGAGCATGTGCAGCATGATCTATTCGCCCACCTTCTATAAGAATAAAGAAATTTTCATTTCCAAACTTGTTTATCGCATAGGATAAGGTATCTGATAAAGGTACCCTACTCTCATTATCAGTTAAAAAAGGAAAGTTCCCATAATACAAAGCAATTAATTCTTTTTCTGTATATGGACCTTTTTTTAAAGTATCAGAGTATATATACCCATGCTTTTCAGCCTCTTGTTGATTAAAATAAGCCTTTCCACCACCAATAAACAAATCAAAATTACTTTCTAAAAGATATTTTACTATTTCATTTCTACTAGTTCTTTCATCAACAAAAGCATAAGCGCCTGCTGGTGTTGCGTCAACAAGCGTATTAGTTGATATAACTCCGATCTTGTAGCCTCTTTCTTTAAGTTCGTAGGTAATAGGTGATAAAGTTGTTCCAGAAGAGCTCTTATTAATTCTATTGTTATAAGTTTTTTCACCCGATAGAATAGCGGTAATAGCAGCAGCAGAATCAGTAACCCCGTTTAAAGACGAAGTTTCAATAATTGAAAAGTATGGTAGATTGAAAACATTCAGATCACTATTAATTAAGCTTTGCTTATACATGCGAGTAATTTGTAAATGAGGAAGTCCCATTCCATCAGCAACAAAAAGAAAAATATATTTATATGAAAACGAAAAAACAGCAATCAAAAGAAAAACAAATATGTTTATACCCTTTTTCAACGATATCTCTCCTATATTTTTTAGATAATGAATATGGAATCCGTTAAATTAGAACATCTTTATTATATTTTTAAATTCATCATCATCAAGTGACTTATAATTATTTAATATATATCTTTCTAGTTGGAAGATCTTTTCTTGGTCATAGTTAAAATGTTCAAGAAACTCAATTACTTTTTTACCATAAGGTTCATAATAAAAACCAATAGTTTTAAGTTCTAAATCGTTTAAATACCGATATTTAGAAATAGATCTAAGGAAAAGCATTGAATTTACCTCACATAATAATTCATGCCAATAGCTATCAGTATCAGCTTTAACTTGATATCCAAAATAATAATGTGATAGTTCGTGAGCTAAATCTTTGATAGAATTAACAATATACACGTTTGGTAGAATCTGAAATGATCTATTACTGCCTAGATATAGGATATATTGATCATCTTTCATTGAATCAATGTTGTTTAAAAAAGTACTAACATCTTTGATATTACCCTCAAGCCATTTTTTGTTGTAATGATAGTTTTCAAAGTTGAATAAATTATTAGCATCTTTGTAAAACACCATTGCAGATGAATTACTTTTTTGTTTTTGAATCAAATTTTCGCCTTGTTGTATTTTTATAGAGCTATTAATAATATTCAAGATTTCTATATCATTGAAAGCAATGTTTTTGTAGAAAAAGAATCTATCAAAATCAAAATTAGAAGTTATTTCATCAAAATACAAAATAGTTGTATATCCTGTTGAAAAAATCTTAATTTGTCCATGACTAACTTCTATTGTGTAAGTAATTGGACATAGCAAGAAGAATATCGCAATTGATAAACATAAAAAGAAATATAATTTATTGAATTTAAAAGTATTCACCTTTATTTTTTCACTCTTTCTAAATATTAAGCTATAGAGTTATTTTTGTCTTTTTTTATTGATCCTTTTCTCAAAAAAACAAACATTAACACTCCAACTATAATTAACAAAATGCTAATTAAAACTGCGACTCTAAATTTTCCTAAATATAAACTGTCCGTTCTTAAAAGTTCTATTGGGATACGACCTACAGAATAAAGTATAAGATATAAAGCAGTAACCTCTCCATAATTTTGTCTTTTGTTTCTGATGAAATAAAAAAGGATCAGAAAAACAATTAGATCCCAAAATGATTCATACAAAAATGTTGGATGAAAGAATTCAAAATTTTGATAGCCTGGTACTCTATGTTCAGGGGCAATGTACATTTTCCAAGGAAGATTTGTAGGTCGTCCATAAGCTTCATGATTAAAAAAATTTCCCCATCTACCAATAGATTGAGCCAAAGGAAGAACAAATGTGAAAATATCTAAGCCCTGAAGAAATGTAAAGGTGCAGTTTTTTTTGAAATGACTATATAAAAAGGCAACCAAAAAAGCTGCTAAAATTGCACCATGTATCGCTAGTCCACCTTCCCATGTTTTAAAAATGTCTATCAAATTATGTGAAAAATATGAAAAGTTGAAAATTACATAGTATATTCTTGCTCCAATTATTCCAAATATTATCCCTAATGCAAGAACACTGAAAAAATCATCTTCACTTACCTTTTCTCTTTTAGCTTCATTCTCGGCTATAAATGTTGCTAAAAGAATCCCAACAGCAATAAGTAATCCATACCATCTTATTTCAATAAACCCAATTTTAATAAGAACAGAATCGAAATACCATTCTCCTGAAAAGCTTTTAGGTAAAATTATAAAAGAAATTACGAAAAAAGCTGTTAGTGCTATCCAAAGAACATATAGAAAAGTTTTATCTTTTTTCATAAAATCACCTTATTTTAATTATTATAAAACATGTATTAATTCTATAGAGTTACCGTATCGAATTTTCAACTCACTTTTTAATCTTTCTAAATTCTTAAGGTCATCTGGATTCACTAAGAACTGTTCAACTTTTTTCCTTGATTGACTTATTATTGAAAAGTCTTCTATCAGATCTAAAAATTTAAATTCAGGAATACCATGTTGTTCTACTCCAAAGAATTTACCAGGACCTCGCCATTGTAAATCTATTTCAGCCACTTTAAAACCGTCATTCGTTTTAGAAAAGGCAGATAATTTTTGCCTTGTTTCTCTATTTATTTTTTTATCAATTATTAAAAAACAATAAGATTGTTTTTTCCCTCTCCCTACTCTTCCACGTAATTGATGAAGTTGTGATAAGCCAAATCTATCAGGATGCTCTATCACCATAACTGTCGCATCAGGAACGTCGATTCCAACTTCTACTACGGAAGTAGCTACAAGAATATTGTATTCTTTTTTCATAAATTTGTCCATAATTTCATTTTTTTCTGACGAAGGAAGTTTACCATGTAATAGTCCAACTTTATAATCATTAAAAACATGTGCTAATTTTTCATACATCTCAGTGGCATTCTTTAAGTCCAAGGTTTCAGATTCTTCAACTAGTGGATAAATAAAGAAAATTTGATTATTTTGATCAAGTTCTTGCTTTACAAATCTATAGACACTATTCATTTTTGAATCTGGCACTAAAAATGTTTTAATAGGCTTTCTCCCTTTTGGCATTTCGTCTAAAACACTGACATCCATGTCTCCATAGAAGGTCATTGCTAAAGTTCTGGGAATTGGTGTAGCGGTCATAACTAGAATATCAGGTTGATTTCCTTTTTTTATTAACTGAAGTCTTTGATTAACTCCAAATCTTTGTTGTTCGTCTATAACAACAAATCCCAGCTTTTTAAATTCTACGTCTTCTTGTATGATTGCGTGAGTACCAATGATTACGTCGATTTCTCCATTCTTTAATCTCTCTTTAATCGCTATTTTATCATTTTCTTTGGTTTCACCAATTAATAACTCAGTTTTCAAGCCTAATGGTTCAAAGTCTTTAGATATTCTGTTAAATTGTTGTTTGGCTAAAACAGAAGTCGGTACCATAATGGCAGATTGATAACCTGCTTCGCATACATCAATTACAGCTAATTCAGAAACAACAGTTTTACCAGAACCTACATCTCCTTGTAGAAGCCTATTCATAGGATAGTATGAGGTTAAATCATTTTTAATCTCTTCATAGCATCTTTTTTGGGCATCAGTTAGTTCAAAATTAAGCATATCAATAAATTTGTTAGATAATTCACCCTTAATTTGTTTGCCTTCTGTTTTTTTATTTTCTTTCAATTTAAGCTTTACATAAATTATAGCTAATTCAAAGAGTATAGCCTCTTCATATTTTAACGAATAAAGAGCCCTATTCTTATGATAAAAACTTAAAGGAAAGTGTAAACCTTTTAGACGTTTCTTTAAAGTTAATAAATTAAATTCTTCTATAAAATCATTTGGTAGAAACTCTTCTAGAAAAAAAGTTTGATTGACTACCTCTCTTGAAATATTTCTGATAATGTTTTGCGTTAATCCTGCGGTTAGAGGATAAACAGGCAATATTTCTTTTTGAAAATCATCTTGTGTGTTTAATACCTGAAAATCAGGAGATTTCATTTGTTTTACGCCATAAGTATATTCAATTTTTCCATAGAAAGCTGCTATAGTACCTTTAGATAAGTAATTTTTGATATAAATTTGGTTGAAAAAAGTTATTCTAATAATTCCTGTATCATCCTCTACAGAGTAGTTTAAGATTGTCAAGTCTTTATTAATTTTAACTTCTTCATAATTTACAATTTTTCCAATAATAACTACTTTTTCTCCATCTTTAGCATTAAAAATTTTAGTAACTTTTCTTCTATCTTCGTAGTCACGAGGAGGAAAGTAAAAAAAATCATTAAGGCATTCAATTCCCATTTTGTTTAACAAGGCTGCTCTTTTTGGCCCAACATTTTTCACATACTTTATATCAGTAAATAGACTAAGCTTTTTTTCAGGGGGAACAATTATTTCGTCAACTAAAAACTTTTCTTTTAGTGAAACAATATATTGTTTTAAGTTATCGAATATTTTGTTGCGATTAGTTTCATCAAATTTCTCAAGTGCTTTTGCATAAGTTAATAACTTTTTTATGTCATCAAGTAAACCGTGTTCTTTAATCTCTTTTATATTATTTTTTGCAATCCTATAAAAACTTGGGAAGATATCTTCCCAAGTTTTTATATTTTTTTCTTTTAGAATAATAATATATTCAAAAGAATCAATAATTTCTTCAATCATTTCTAAACTCCCTTTTAATCTTTAATCTTTTCTATCAATATTTTACCATCTTTTTTATACATTTTATAACCATTAAGAATTATTTCCTTTACTTGTCCATTTTCAATATAGGGCTTTATTTTTACTAAAGAAGAATTGCCAATATAAAAACCTTTTAAATCGCCTTCCAGGCTTTCACCATATGATTTAATTTTTAAGAAAATAGAAAATACAATTAAAAACCAACTCAATGATAGAAATAACAAAAAAACCATTACCTTATTCATAAAAATTCACTTCTTCTTTTGAAAAAATCATATTCATTTAAGAAGTTATCTATTCTTTGTTGATACTGCAAATAAACCTTTGTTTGATCGCTCTTTAACTGTTGATAATATTGATAGACGTTTTGATAATGTTCAACAACAGCTCGTGCTAACCTAAGCTTATTATCATTATTTGTTAAGGCTAGATATACTTCCGATAAAACTTTTAGGGAATTATCTGGAATTCCACGTGTTTTTTTTGCCATATAATAATTTGCACTTCCATCTTTTTGAGTAATATAAATAATTTTATCAACGACTTCATCTTCGGGATATATTTCTAGACACCTTGCAGTAAGAAGAATATATTCAGAATAGATATTTTCCCACTCAGGAAATCTATTCCATCCTCCAGGAAGTATATATATTGCCTTTTGTATCCAATAGTGAAAATTATTGTATGCTTCTAATTGAAGGTTCTCAATGTTTGATAGTATTTGCGAATCAATTGTAAGGGTTTCTTTTAGTTGTTCATATAGGACTACAATATTGTAATACATCCTTCCTATAAGTCTGTAGGCATTTTTTTCATTAAAAGAAGTAAAAGCATACTCTAACTGGTTTATTGAGTCGTATAAGCTTTGAATTCTTAGGATCAATGTCTTTGAATTATTGTCAATTTGGGTAACAGTATTATAGACAGGCTCAACTGTATCTCGTAAAATTTCATCAGGGAAAGGCATTAAATCTAGAGCACCATTGAATTCAGAAATCATAAACTGATATTCATTAGATTCTGAACTAAAAACTTTAGGAAGATCTTCATATTTTAAATTATTCAATCGTACATCAGATGAAAATAATTGAGCCATGTAAAATGCCGATTTTCCAAAATTTTTGTTACTACTCAAAGATTTTAGAAAGTAATTGAAAGATTGATCATAACTAAGAGCTAAACTTTCTTTATATTTAGATTTGAGTTCTTGATATTTTGTTATCTCAGATTCAATTTGAGCAATATTTTGGGTGATTCGATTAAATTCAGGGGAATTAAATGAATAGTCAAGTAATTGATTTTGTAAACTCTTTTTTTGTGATTCAAGTTGTGCTATTACGTTAGGAAGTTGATTTTCATATGCATTTTTAAAAGATAGCATAGCATTGTAGTGAGAATTTCCTATGACATAATAAGCCTCAGATAATGATTCATTAAATTTAAAATAGCATGATACAAAGGCTACAATCAGCATTATAATAAAAAAAACAAAACTTTTTTTTATCTTTATAGATTTAATTTTAGGATTAAATTGCTCTGATACAGCAACTGATAAAATAAAAACGCTTAATGTTATATTTGGTTGAAGATGGAATGCAAATTCTGTAAAAGCATGTATAATCATTACTACAGCAGACCAACCAAACAAAGGAAAAAGTAAATTTTTATTATCATCATCTTGTTCTTGTTTTAATACTTTAAAATAAATAAATACTAAACTTAAAATCATCATTGTTATTGAAAGAAAACCAAATAAACCTGTTTCTCCTAAAACTTGAAGATAATCATTGTGAGCTCTTTTGAAATTATTCCAAGCATATAAAAATCTTTCAGGATTCTCGTTTTGAACTTGTCCAAGATAGTGAAGAGAATAAACAGAATATGTATTAATTCCGCTACCGATAAACAAATGGTTTCTATGATTTTTGTCATTAAATTGTTTAACTGCAGAAAGCCAAGATAGCATCCTCTCATCCCATGAAGAAACAGAAGTCAAAGATGCAAATCGTTCTGTTGCAATTACTTCCCCGCCTTTATTAAAAGGTGTTTCGAAATTGAACATTATAAACAAAAATAAGATAACGCTTAAAACCAATAATGCCCAAATTTTAAATTGTTTTGTTTTTATATAAGATTTTAAAGACTCTTTCTTTTTAGCTACTAAAAAACTAATAGCAGAAAATGCCAATCCCACAAATGTTGAAAGATATATAGAACGAGTTTGGGCTAGTAAAATTACCCAGAGCATAATAAATACATTTATTAAAGAGAAAATTCTTGTATAAATTTTTGTATCTTTTCTTAAAGTAAAATAGATAGAAATTGGTAATAATTGAGCTAAATAATCAGATACAAAATTTGGATTTCCAATAGTAGTGCGCAAAGTTATTCTTTGAGAAGGGTCTCCATATTTTCCAAAGAATAAATCAAAGCCTAGAAATTTGTTTAAAATTCCATCAAAAGCAATGATTGTTCCGGTTATCATGAACACGAAAAGACCTGTTTCTATAAATTTGAAGTTTCCTCCAAATCTAGAAGAAACCAGGTATGAAAAAAGTATTATTAATGCTAAGTAAAAAGCAGTTCCTGCTGAAGTACTTAAATAATACCTATTTTCTATAGCAACAGAAATTAATGATGCAAAACCCGAAACTCCAAAAAGGAGTAAAAAAATATGTGCAGATGAAAATTTTATTTCCAAAGGTTTTGATAAATATTTGAACAGATAATATACTAAAATAATAAACAAGAAAACAGAAAAAACAAAATGTTTTTGAGTTGAGTATTCATGAACAAACTTTGGGATCATTAAAAAAGGGATTAGGAGAAACAAAAGCAACATTATAATAATGTCGGTGGGCAAAACACTTTTTCCTTTTGAATTTGCTTTCAATTTATATCCTCCCTATAAATTTGTTATTTACTGTCTTTAGAAGCTCTAAAATCCTTATTAGAAGGCTCCACCCTGGACCCATTACAAATTCAAAATACCAATTTTTGAACAACTTGACGTTAGTAATTACTCTTTTTGAATCTTGAAACCTATTTCTTTGATATTCAGGTTAGAAGTCTTTAGTCACAACATAATCCTTATTTTCAGACTTATATATTATATCAAATAATTATTGAACTTCAATTTTTAAAGAGTATATTTTAAAAAAATAAATATTTTTAGTTAATATTTGACATTTTAAAATATATAGTTTAAAATAGTAAATAGTTAGCTTGCTAACTATTTTTTAATATTATCTTACAATAATATATCGTACTATACATTATGTAAGAGTAACTAAATAATCTTCAAATGTCATTTTAAATGTATAAGGCTTAAGAGAATGTAGCCTTCCTTTTGTGGGTTGTTATTACATTTTGATTTTATAATAGGTTTGGGGTGTACCCCCCTAATAAGGATTTTACTTGGAGGTTTAAAATGAATCATAAGTTTTATACACAAGAAAATAATTCAGTTAATGATCAAAGCGACTTAAAAAAAGTTAAATGGGATGTTAGTAAGGAATTATTTCAAACAATAAAATTGCATAATCAATTGAATTTTGTATTGTTAACTCAAAAACATATTTTTCTTTTTCCTGGTCAAGCTTTTTGTTTGTGGTATGTAGGCCTTAACCCTGGGACGAATCAAAAAAGCATAGCTGATCAAATGTATGTCGCTACTCCGACTGTCTCTAAAATTTTAAGAAATTTAGAAAAGAAAGGGCTGATAGAACGTAAGAAAGATAGCAAAGACAAACGTACCCTGAGGATTTTTTTATCTGACGAGGGACAAAAACTACTAAAAAATCTAAGAGAAACATTTATAGATATTATTAATTTGGAGTTTGAGGGAATAAGTTATGAAGACTTATGTATTTTTAAAAAGTGTCTTAGTCAAGTTTCAACAAATATACTAAATAATTTAGAAAAAACAGAAAGGAGTTGAAACCGTGAAGCATTTAGTTAAATATTTAAAACCATATTACAAAGAGATTATATTTGCAATATTATTACTAATTGTGCAAGCAGTGTCAAATTTATTTTTACCTAATTTGAATGCAAAGATTATTAATGAAGGTATAGCAAAAGGTGACATTCAATATATTATACACACAGGTGGAATTATGCTTTTAGCGACACTTTTGCTTGCAGGAGCGGCAATTCTTGCCTCTTATTTTAGTTCAAAAGTTGTTACCTCATATTCTAGAGATTTGCGTAGAGAGTTGTACTATAAAGTATTAAGTTTTTCTAAGCAAGATTTTGATAGATTTGGGACAGCTTCACTGGTTACAAGAAACACCAATGATGTTCATCAAGTTCAAATGTTTGTTTTGACCTTGCTAAATATAATGATCATGGCTCCGATAATGTCTATTGGTGGAATAATAATGGCAATTCGTCAAGACGTTGTACTTTCTTCTTCAATTATAATTGTAGTACCAGTAATTGCATTAATTGTATTTTTCATTATGAGAAAAACTGTACCTCTTTTTAAGACCTTACAGAAAAAAGTTGATAAAGTTAATCAGGTACTTCGGGAAAAATTAATGGGAATTAGGGTTATTAGAGCTTTTGTTAAGGATGATTATGAAGCCCGTAGGTTTGATAAAGCCAATAAAGATCTGACTCAAACAGCATTAAAAGTTAACAGAATAATGGCTTTAGGAATTCCATTAATAATGCTTGCTATGAACGTAACTTCTTTAGCTATAACGTGGTTTGGTGGAATTCGTATAGATAGTGGTGCAATGCCTATTGGAAATTTAACAGCCTTTTTAACTTATGTAATGGAGATTTTGATTTCAATTATGATGGCTATGACTATGTTTATAATGCTTCCAAGAGCAGAAGCATCTGCAGAGCGTATAAACGAAATATTACATACTGAACCCTCTGTTAAAGAACCGAAAAGTCCAAAAATTCCATCAGAGAGAAAAGGAGTACTTGCCTTTAAAGATGTTTCTTTTCAATATGCTGATGCAGAGGCACCAGTTCTATCTAAAATATCTTTTACAGCTTTACCTGGTCAAACAACAGCTATAGTAGGTAGTACTGGGAGTGGAAAAAGTACTTTGGTACATTTAATTCCAAGATTTTATGATGTAACTGAAGGAAAAATAGAAATTGATGGTGTAGACATTAGAGAAATGCCGCTTGAATTGGTTCGAGATATGATTGGATTGGTTCCTCAAAAATCTTATTTATTTAGTGGAACAATCGAAAGCAATTTACGATTTGGTAAAAAGGATGCAACTGAGGAAGAGATGTGGCATGCTCTTGAAATTGCTCAAGCAAAAAATTTTGTAAGTAGATTACCAGAAAAACTAAAGGCACCAGTTGATCAAGGAGGAACTAATTTTTCGGGTGGACAGAGACAACGTTTGTGTATTGCCCGTGCAATTGTAAAAAGGCCAACAATTTATATCTTTGATGACAGTTTTTCAGCATTGGATAACAAAACTGAAGCGAAGGTTCGAGAAGCGTTGAAGGATGAAACAAAAGATGCGACCGTTATTATTGTTGCTCAAAAGGTTAGTACGGTTCTTACAGCTGATCAGATTGTAGTATTAAGTGATAAAGGCACTATTGCGGGCATAGGGACTCATCAAGAATTGTTAAAGAGTTGCGAAGTTTATCAAGAAATTGTTTACTCGCAGATTCCGAAGGAGGAGGCAGTATGAGTCAAGCAAATGAACAAAAAAATGATCAAAAAAAGAAGCCCATTCGACAAGGATTCGGGGGCGGAAGAGGCGGTGTTGGTGCTCCTATTGAAAAGCCAAGGAACTTTATGGGTTCCTTAAAAAGATTATTAGGTTACCTAAAACCACAATTAATTCCTCTTATTATTGTAATAGTATTTGCAGTAGTAAGCACAATTTTTATGATCATCGCTCCAAAGATGTTAGGAAAGGCTACAAACGTTCTTTTTGAAGGAATTATTGGGAAAATGATGCCTCCTAACATGACCAAAGATCAAGCTATTGAATTTTTGAAATTTTCCGGAAGGGATCAAATAGCCCAGATGCTTGGACCTATGAATATTGTGCCAGGTCAAGGCGTTAATTTTAGTAGATTAGCAACTATTCTATTAACATTATTAGGTGTATATGCCTTATCTGCATTTTTTAACTGGCTTCAACAATATTTAATGGCTGGTGTGGCGCAAAAAACAGTCTATAATCTTAGAAAGGAAGTTGATGAAAAATTAGCTCGTCTTCCTTTAAAATTTTATGATAGTCATCCACATGGTGATCTTTTAAGCAGGGTAACTAACGATATAGATAACATTGGGCATACTTTACAGCAAACACTTGTGCAATTAATAACAGCAGTTGTCACGGTAATTGGTGTTCTTATCATGATGCTTACAATTAGCCCTCTTTTAACGCTAATAACTTTAACTGTGATTCCGTTGGCGTTATTGGTTACAATGTTTGTTATTAAACATTCTCAAAAGCAATTTGAGATTCAGTGGGATAGTACTGGTGAATTGAATGGACATGTTGAAGAATCCTACACAGGATTTAATGTCATTAAGGCTTTTAATAAACACTGGGATATGCAAAAAGAGTTTGATGAAGAAAATGAGAGATTACGTGAAGCAACATTTAAGGCTCAATTTGTTTCAAGTTTGATAAGACCATTTATTGGATTAATTAACAATCTTAATTATGTTATAGTAAGCGTTGTAGGCGGATTGCGTGTTGCTAATGGGGTTATGACTTTAGGAGATATTCAGGCATTTATTCAATATTCAAGACAATTTACTATGCCTATTGTTCAAACATCTAGTATTATCAATGTATTACAATCTACTGTTGCATCAGCAGAAAGAGTGTTTGAATTACTTGATGAAGAAGAAGAAATCCCTGATCCTGAAAATCCTGTAGTTTTAGATAAAGTTGAAGGTCATGTAAAATTTGAAAACGTCTACTTTAGTTATGAACCTCAAAAACCTCTAATTGAAAATTTGAACCTTGAAGCGAAACCAGGTCAGTCTGTAGCCATAGTAGGTCCTACAGGTGCAGGAAAAACTACGTTGGTTAATTTGCTCATGAGGTTTTACGATGTAGATGCAGGTAGAATAACCTTGGATGGTGTAGACATCAGACAGATGAGAAGAGCTGACTTGAGAAAGAATTTTGGTATGGTACTTCAAGATGCCTGGTTGTTTAGAGGAACTATAAAAGATAATATTGCTTATGGTAAAGAAGGAGCAACTGATGAAGAAATCGTAAAAGCTGCACAGGCTGCTTATGTTGATTATTTTATAAGAACGTTGCCAAAAGGATATGATACAATAATTGACGAAGATGCTACTAATTTATCTCAAGGTCAGCGACAATTGATTACTATAGCAAGGGCGTTTCTCGCTAATCCCCCACTCCTAATTTTAGACGAAGCAACTAGTTCAGTAGATACAAGAACCGAAGTATTGATACAAGAAGCTATGAATAATCTAATGGAAGGGCGAACTAGTTTTGTCATTGCTCATAGGTTATCTACAATAAGAAATGCTGATATAATAGTAGTAATGAATCACGGAAGAGTTGTTGAACAAGGTAATCACAAAGAACTTATGGCAAAAAAAGGATTTTACTATGATCTTTATATGAGTCAATTTATTGGAACAGACTTAGAAATTAAGTCTTCTTCAGATGATATTCAAATAATAAGCTAAAACTATTTATAAAAAATTGGGAGACCTAGGTCTCCCAATTTTTATATCTATTTAATATCTATTTATATCTTACTCACTTAAAAAATTCCAAAATCCGCATGATATATAAATTTTGTATTTGATTTTTACAAAATGTCTTTTTGCTAAAAATCTTTATTTCTAATTTGGTACTTGTACCAGGGAATGAGTGAGAGCTTTGCCCTAGACCCATTATAAATTAAAGATGCTATCTTGATAAAAATCTTTATTTTTATATATTATTTATAATTTCTATAATTTCGCCATATAAAGGACCTGGAGATACTTTGTTTACCTTTACTTTCAAAAATGATCCATTCAATTTTTCTTGACTTTGAAATATAATCAGCTTATTATTAATTGTTCTACCCATATATGTGTTGTTTTTCCCTGCTTTTCCCTCTTGAATTATTGACAAAGTCTTTCCAAGATATTTTTCGTTTTCTTCTAAATTTATTTTTTTCTGAAGGTTCATTATATATTGCAATCTTTTATTTTTTATATGTTTTGGCACATTATCCTCAAAATACTTATGTGCAACTGTACCTTCTCTCGGAGAGTATTCTGCAATGTTTATTCGTTCAAATCTACATTTTTTAATTAAATCCACGGTTTCCTCAAAGTCTTTTTCTGTTTCTGAAGGAAAACCAGTTATTATATCGCTGCTAATTGTTACTTCCGGAATCTCTTTTTGTATCTTATACACTAAATCAATGAATTGTTCTTTTGTATATCTTCTGTTCATTGATTTTAATATTCTGTTGCTACCAGATTGAACGGGTAAGTGGATATATTTTGCAGCCTTTTTTTCTTTTGCTATAGTATCAATTAAGGAGTCGGTGATATCTGAGGGATAAGATGTCATAAACCATATTCTTTTTATTGAATCAAATTGTGCTGATTTTTGAATTAGTAGGTCTAATTTCGGTTTTTTATCTCCAAAATCTTTTCCATAGGAATCAACGTTTTGACCCAAAAATGTAATTTCCTTAAATCCATTTTTGTTATATTCTTCTACTTCGTTAATTATGTCATCTATTGGTCTACTTTTTTCAAATCCACGTGTGTAAGGTACTATACAATACGTGCAATATTTGTTACACCCATATATTATGGTTATCCATGCGTGATGCTTACTAAAAGGTCTTTTTGGAATAGAATAATTAACTTCGTTCAACTTGTCACTAAAATCTGCAAATCTCTCTCCCTTCATTGCACGTTTTACTAAATTACTAATGTCTATTACATTTCTTGTTCCAAATACAAAATCGATTTTTTTAAATCTATCAAGAAGAGCATCTCGTTCTTTTTCTGCTGAACATCCACCTATTCCTATTATCAAATTTTTATTTTTCTCTTTTAATTTTCCATATCCTCCTATAGCTCCATACATTTTATTTTCAGCTTTTTCTCGTACAGAACAACTATTTATTATTATAATATCTGCTTCATCTGGATTTTCTGTCCACTCAAAGCCATCATTAATTAAGAGTCCCGCCATAATTTCACTTTCATTTAAGTTCATCTGGCAACCAAAGGTTCGTATGAAAAACTTCATTCAAATCACTCCAAAAAAATCGGGAGATTATCCCCCGATCATATATAATTGCTAATTAAATTATATGTGGTTAGATTTTTTGATAAAATTAAAATCTATCTTCGTCTTCATCAGGAATTTCTATTTCTTCCTCTTCTTCTATTTCTTCAATAAACTTTTCGTATTTTTCTTCTGCTTTTAACTTTTCAACGATATGTTCATCAAGGACTTCTGAAGTTTCTTCTGTCTCGGTTTCTTCTTGTGTGTCTATTCTTCCTTCTTTTGACTCAATTACAGCATCTGCCATTTTAGAAGTAATTAACATAATAGCCCTTATTGCATCGTCATTAGCAGGTATTACATAATCAATAACGTCAGGATCGCAGTTTGTATCAACCATTGCAATTATAGGAATATTAAGCATATTAGCTTCTCTGACCGCTATCTCTTCTTTCTTAGGATCGACAATAAAAATAACCCCTGGTAATTTGCTCATTCCTCTTAAACCACCGAGGTTTTTTTCTAACTTTTCTAAATTTCTTCTAATGTTTGCTTGCTCTTTCTTAGGGAGTCTTAAAAATTCATCACTTTCTACATATTCAGTTAATTCTTCTAACTTGTCTATTCTTCTTTTAATAGTTTTAAAATTAGTTAATAGACCTCCAAGCCATCTATTGTTTACGTAAAACTCTCCACATCTTCTTGCTTCATCTGCAACAATTTGTTGGGCTTGCTTTTTTGTTCCTACAAACAATACTCTTTTTCTTTCCATTACAGCTTCTTTTAGGAAATCGTATGCTTCGTCAATACCTTTTAAGGTTTTTTGAAGATCGATGATATGAATTCCTTTTCTTTCTGCGAATATATAAGGTTGCATCTTAGGATTCCATCTTCTGGTTCTATGACCAAAATGAGCACCAGATTCCAACAACTGTTTCATGCTAACAACTGACAAAAAAAACACCTCCATCTACTTTGATTTGGTTTTTTAAACCTCCAGCTTTCTCCTTCCTTACACCGACCCTTTTAAAACCTTCGGGCACCGAGGTGAGGAACGAAAACTGTGAGTGTTTATTATATAAAGAAGAATTTAAATAATATTTTCAATCTTTTTTTGTTCTCCCCATAAACTTTCTAGATCGTAAAAACTTCTTCCTTCTTGGGAAAAAATATGTACAATAAACGTACCGGCGTCGACTATCATCCAATCATATCCACTACTTTTATCATACGAAAGAATGGGAATATTTTCATCTTTTAAATATCTAACTACTTCATCTCTCAAAGCAGCCATATGAGTGTCGGAATTTCCAGATACTATAATAAAGTAATCAACCATAATTTCAGAGTTTTCCATATCAATTACGGAAATATCCATTCCTTCTTTTTCATCTAACAGTTCGACAATTTCTTTAACAGATTCAAACACCTCAGATTTTAACAAACAGTTAACACCTCCACTGTAAATTTATAAACTCACAGTTCTATTTTTGAAAGTAAATCAAATTTAGCGGCTTTGGTAGCAACAAATATGGCGTTAGAAATTGCTTCAGCGTCAGAAGAACCATGAGCTTTTACAAGTATTCCGTTTATACCCAAGAAAAAAGTGCCACCATAGCTCCTATAATCAATCTTATTAATCAAGGATTTTAATGAGCCCTTTAAAAATAAAGCTCCTAATTTTGTAAATAATCCACCGCTTTTAATAGCGGTTTTTAATTCATGAAGAATAAAATAAGCGGTTCCTTCTATGGTTTTTAAGACATTATTTCCTGTAAAACCATCTGTAACAATAACATCGCAAGTATCGTCAAATATCTCTCTAGCTTCAACAAATCCAACAAAATTTAAGTTAGAAAAACCTTTTAAAAGATTATAGGCGTCTTTTATTAATGTACTACCTTTTTCTTCTTCTGAACCGATATTTAAGATAGCAACGCGAGGTTTTTCAATATCTAAAAATTTTGCATACGCGATTCCTTCTCTTGCAAAGTCATAAAAATGTTCTGATTTTACCTCAGCATTTGCGCCTGCGTCTACTAATATTTTAGGTTTATTAGATTTTGAAGGGAGAGCTAAAACTAAAGCAGGTCTTTTTATTCCTTCTAATCGTCCCGCAATAAAAGTGCCGCTAGCCAATAATGCTCCCGTATTACCGGCGCTCACAAAAGCGTCTAACTTTTTTTCTTTTAAATATTTACAACCAATATACATAGATGATTCTTCAAGCTTTAGAACGTCTGTAGGTTTTGTGTCGTTAGTTACAAGATTTTTTGCGGGTACAACCTCAACACCTTTTAATGATTCTAAAAAATCATTTGACAAATCATTGCCAATGATAACTAATTCATCGCGAGATAAATAATTGTTTTTTAACGCAAACAACGCGCCCTCAATCACAGCTTCGGGCGCATTATCCCCACCGTAGGCGTCTACCCCTATTTTTATCACAGACATCAATTATTCACCTATTTCTAATATTTGTTTGTCTCCATAATAGCCACAATTCAAACAGACTCTATGTGGTAACTTAGGCTCACCACATTTTTGGCATTTAACAACATTAATTTTGTAAGCTGCATAAAGCTTTGCCTTTCTTGAATGGGTTCTACTTCGAGATGGTTTTTGTTTTGGTACAGCCATGAATAGTTCCTCCTTTAGATTTGAAATTACAAATTATTAATTGCAAGTATCTTTTAAAAACGCTCTTTAAAAAGCACTACTTTTCCAGTAATTTTTTTAATGGCAACAGTCTAGGATCAATTTCATCAGTTTCACAAGAGTGATTTGGATTTTCATTTAAATCAACTCCACAAATTTGACATAATCCTTTACAGTCTTCTTTACATAAAGGAATTTCTGGTACTGCTAATATTATAGCTTCAATTACTCTATTTGTCAAATCAATTATGGAATTATCATAATAAATGGTGTTTTCTAGTGACTTTAATTGTTCTGATTTAGAAAGAAATTTTTCATACCTTCTATCAATATATATAGAATCGAAATTTTCATCGACCCAATATTCTATTGGTTTCAAACATCTAGAACAATGTAGTTGTAACAACGTTTCTACTTTTCCGCTAGCATAAACTTGGTTATCTCGCTTTTCAAGTATAAAAAAAACTTCAATGGGGGATAAAATTTTTGAATTCTCAGCGGGTAGCTCAATTTCTTTCCAATTTCTAATAATTATTCTTCTTTCAATAATCTTTTCAAACTTTTCATATTCAACAACTAGTTGACTACTTTTAAGCTCCTCGTTAAACATATTTCTCACCTCTGCGAAGAATATTTTACTTGATAAAAGTTTACTGGAAAAGAATAATATGTTAAATTTTATTAATATTGTTACTGTAAATAAAAAAAGGCAGACTTATTCTGCCTTTTATATAAATAGTATTTGATTTTATTTTGCTGGAATTTTAAATAGCGAATACAGTGAATATGAAATTACCAACTTTATCATTAAATTCTCCATTTTTCATTAATTCTTCTTCTAGTTCAGAATTATTTTGTAATGTATCTTTGAAATTAAACCCTACGGATATAGATCTTTCAATTACACCTAAGGTTGGTTCTTTTGAATCTATTTGATAAGTAAAACACTCATTTAAAAATTCAGAAAGTGTTGTATTTTCCACACTAGCAACAAATCCAACATCTACCTGATAAGGGGTGTTAGCAATTATTCTTACATTGATATCTTTTTCCATATTCTGAGGGGATGATAAGTCTAATTCATAATCCATCCTATTTGTATCTACTTCAATACTTGCATAACTTGGTATACTTACAAACACAGGTATTGAGACATTGTCTTGTGTCTGCGAAAAAGATAAACTACTTATTAAAAACAAAGAAATTATAAATAATGTTACAAAATTTATCTTTTTCATAAAATTTCCCTACCTTAATAAATTTTCAATAAAATTATATCATGATAAAATGAAAAAGTCAAATTTATTGTTAATTTATAGTAATGATTTTAAGAGGTATTTATAATTTTTATTGAATTTTTATTGATAAAATTTATATAAATTCTTGAAATAAGGTATAATATTTAATAATAAGGTTTTAAAAAGAAAGAAGGAGTTAAAATAGTATGAAGAAATTACTTTATATTACATTATTTATATTTTTTACTTTAACTTCATTTTCAACAAATTATTCAGGATATTTAGGAGATATCGAATTTATATTTGACCAAAACAATGTTGATAATGATGTTCGAATAATTAGACTAACCGGTGCACAATCCGGTCTATCTTCTGAACTGTCTTTTAATAGTAATTATAATTTGTTTTGTTATGAAGAAAATATGGGTAATAATTATTTAACGCTTAATGGATACTATGAAAACAATGCATTTTTAATTAGGCTTGATTTACAAAAGCGTGCCTTGTGGGAAGCCAATTTTCAAAAAATCTTTCTGCTTGAAGGTCAAAGAATAAATATTGGACAAGTTATGCTTAAATCGAATGGTAGTAATATTGCATATTATAATATTGTATATGTTGTTCCAAATTATGATATAGAATATAGTATGACTGAGAATAAAATTGTATTTGATTTTACACCGTTGTATGAAGGTGAAACTAATTCTATATGGTGGAAAGAAGAATTTTCTAATGTTATATTTTCTTCAAACAATTTACCTCCCTTAAATCTTAGAGTACATTTGCAACCAGTTAATCAAGAATTTGAATTTTTAACTGACGAATTGAAGTTGACAGGGACTCAAAGCCCTTATTTTTCAGGCAGTTCTATAAATTTCTCTGTACAAGTTGGTACAAATATTGGCAATCATTATAATAATTACGCGGCTAAATTACAAAAAATGTATTTTGATGCAGGTTGTCCACAAGAAGGTTTACATGTTGCAGATGCAGTTGTTTCAATTCCGATGGAAGGTGGTTATTATTTTTATGTTGCTATTCCTGTTTATTATCTTATAACAGGACCTTCGATAAATGTTGTTGTTGATGGAAGTTTTCACTTGATTTTTAATCCTGCAAATCCAGAAAATGGTTATACTTCTGTTGTACCTGTAACTATAACTTCTAGTATCCCATCATTTAATATTAATTTGAAACTGGAAATATTTAATGAATACAATTTATTACACAATTACATATTTTTGATAAATGATCAAACAATTCCTGTTAGTAATGGCGAATATTCTTTTGATATTGAATTAAAAGCAAACTTTGCTGATTTATGGAATCAAAAGAAAGAACAAATTTTGATCCTTTTTCAAGACGGAGTTTTTACTGTAGATAACGATGTTCGAATAGGGAATGTTTATATTACCCTTTCTTCTTCCTAATATCAGATTCGAGTTAACTTCCTACATCTATACTAAGGCCCTTTGATAATGTTGTTGAGAGCAAGGGAGGATCCTCTCAGATCTTAATTTTATAAATTCAAAAAGCATGTATTTTTGATACTCTTCACTTCGAAAATTTACAAAAATATTGTTTTATTATTTTTATAATAATATTTATTCTTATTTTTATAATAAAGATATAATAAGAAAGAATATTGTTTATTTCAATTATAATGAGCAATATATATGGGGGATAAAAGGCGTGAAGTTGTATAAAATAATTACTGCTTTATTTTTTTTAATATTAGGAATCACTATTTCATATGCACAGGTTTCTGACAGCCAAACAATATCTGTATATTTAAGTGTTCCAGAGTTTATAAAGATTACGAATTTGAGTAAAGATCAAATGTCCTTTGAGATCAATTTATCAGAAGGCTATATAATCTTTCAGGATAGTATTTTATTTGATGTCTATGCAAATATTGATTATTTATTAGTATTAGAATTTAAATTAAAAAACGATCTGAATGAAGAAATTAAGATGCTTGTTGAGGAAACTTACGGTTCTTATATAACAGACCTATCAAATCAGTTGATAGTCAGTGCTAAAGAACGTCTTTTTGCGGAAAGAAACAAAGGAATAGAGAAATACAAATTAATTTTCGAAATGGATATGTCTGAATTTGTAAGTAGTAAGCTGCCTCAATTTGAAGGACAGATTGGAAATATCGAAATAATAGTGTCTAAGATAGAAACCTTGTGATGTATCCGATGACATTTTTTGTTGATGTTGTGGGATTTTAAAATTAAATAGATATTTATGAACTTATGAAAAGCATGTAATAAAAAAGCCAATATAATTGAGTGAAGTGAGTTTTATAATAATACGTGAAACTGTAACATAATTTTGATTGAATTTTTATTGATAATTATTGAATTTTTAGTTCTAAAAATATAATGTTGTTAAAGATATAAAAATCTTAAATAATATAATATTTATTAGGGGGTAACAAGGAGTCAAGTCCAAAATAGTGTGTAAATTACCTCGGTTACAATATAGTACCTTAATAAGTCAATAATCATAAGCGTTTATGCCGCGAAAGCTGTTGACAATGAGTACATGGCATGTTAGGCTAGCTAGCCGGGCATCACCTTCTCACCAAGGCCTGACCCCCATTAAAGTAAGGGGTGATGCCCGTGATGCCTATAAACATGCCATGAGAGGCTCGTTGTCAACAGAACGTGGAATAAATGCGTGTTTTATGCAGCAGTGATGGGGTTTGGATTCTTCTCCTTATGGGTTTGGTAATACAGCTGCATATCAAAGTATTTACGCCCCGTCTGCCACTTTTCATCCTGTTCCATCAATAGAGCGCCCATGAGACGTATGACAGATGCCTCATTAGGGAAGATCCTAATCACTCGTTCTCGACGGCGAATTTCCTGGTTAAGCCTCTCGACACCATTGGTAGTACGAAGCCTTTTTCTATACTTTAGAGGTAGTGCAAGCACTGCAGTTATGTCATCAAATGCCTCGTCTAGAAGGCCTGTCATTTTCGGTGCCTTGGCTTCATAAGTTTCGATGATCTGATCCCGGATTTTGCGAGCGCTCTCAAGATCAACAGCTTCATAAAGCCGGCGTAGTTCTTCCTTAACTTCAGGCTGCAATGCTTTGGGTGTATGGTCCAGCATGTTCCTGGAAAAATGAGTTTGGCAGCGCTGCCAACTAGCTCCCTGAAAGTGCCTTCTAACAGCATTAACCAATCCTTTGTGGTCATCGGAGGTAACAAGATCGACATTTTTTAGTCCCCGGTCTTTAAGGGAAGAAAAGAACTCTCCCCAACTGCTTTCTGATTCGCTGTTAGCTAATTGAAATCCAATGATTTCACGATAGCCTTCCTCGTTTACGGCTACGGCAATCAACAAACCTCTTGACTGTACACGACCATTTTCTCTAACCTTTACATAGATGGCATCCACCGTGAGAAAGGGATAATGGCACTTTAAAGGTCGTGTTCTAAATGCCTCCACTATGGGATCAAGCTTCTTGCAAAGAGTGGAGACAGCTGATTTAGAAAATTTCTTGCCGCATAGTTCTTCGGTAATTTGCTCTACTTTTCGGGTAGAAACGCCATTTATGACCATCTCCATCATTGCCAGCACCAGTGCTTGTTCACTGCGTTGATAACGGGAAAATAGTTCTGTAGAGAACTGGCCATTGCGATGCCTCGGTACCCGCAAAGTGAGTGTGCCCACTCGAGTAGTCAATTGTCTTTCTCGAAATCCATTGCGGTAGGCGGTTCTTGTTTCTGTACGCTCATAAGGTTCTGCTCCTATTTGTTCTGTAGATTGGGCTAAGAGAACCTGGTTGAAGATTTCTTCCAATAATTTAGAAAATGCTTCATCCCTGCCATTTGATAAAAATAATCCGTGCAAAAGTTCCTCGGTTATAGTAATATTAAACTGAGCCATGGTTCATCCTCCTCGGTTTGGTATTTGTGTCGTAACTATATTCTAACCGAGGCATGAGCTTTGGCTCAACTTATTTTTCTTTTTACACCATTATATAGACTTAATCGTAACAAGGTATGAAAAGAATTTTAGGAATATTGTCAGTATTATTGGTTTTAGCAGTATCAGTGTTAGCAGTAGCAGATACAGAAACTGTTCCTGTTTATTTAGAGGTTCCGGCTTTTGTAAGAATTACAGTGAATGAAGAAGTTGATGGAGCTTTTAATTTAGTTTTTGATCCTGCTGATCCAGAAAGTACAGTTGAAGATACGGTTGCATTATTGGCTGAAGCGAATGTTAATTATGATGTGGATTACTCTCTATTACCAGTTCAATCATATTCAAATTGGGCAAACTTAATTAGTGTAACAATAGATAAATCTGTAAGTGGTTTTGGACAACCAGGAGAAGTAAGTTTCAATGCTACTGCGTATTTCAATGCTACTGCGTATATTAATGATTATTTAAGTTATGGAACCGTTCCTGCAAACACCCACATTGCTGATGTTGTTTTTACAATTAGTTCAATATAAAAATTTGTATAAAAATAAATAATAATAAAAAGTTAAGAATTTGCCCCCAAAAGTGTTAAAATTAACTTGAAGGGGCAAATTTTTATTTTTCTTATTTTGTTATATAATTAGATCTTACTAGTTTTTAGTTCCTTCGATTTTGGGTTTTATTATGGGAAAGGAGGATGTTTGTGTCTACTACGAAAAATGTGTTTTTAATTATTATTTTTTCTGTTTTGTTTTTTTTGATTTCTTTCTCTCAAATTAGTGTGACTCCTTTATCTGTTGAAAAATATGTCAGACCTGGTGAAACGATAACTGAAACCTTCTACATACTACCTGGAAATACTACACAACAAGTCAGTATTGCGCTTTTTCAATTGGTGCAAGATTTTTCTGGAAATTTCAATTATGAAGAAGTTGATCCTGATTCTTTTTTATATTCGAGTTGGATTCAATATGATAATCTGGTAACAGTACCAGCAGGCACAACAACTGCTACCGAGGTAAAAATAAATATTCCCATGAATGCTCCTTTTGGTACGTATAATTTTATTTTAATGTTTACCCCAAGGGTCGAAACAAGCGGGCAGTTAGGAATAATTATTAGATATGCTATCAGATTGACAATACATGTTGAAGGTATAACAATTACACAAATACGTATAGATGATCTTGAAGTTGTTCCTAACGAAGAGCGACGACCTACCGTTGTAACCTCAATTCTTAATGACTCAAGTTTTGATCTGATTGTATCAATAGAAGCAGTTTTAAGGGATCAAAAAGGAAAAATTATTGAAAGGTTCCCGTTAAAGATTCAATATATGGAAAGAAATAATTTGTCCGCTCAAAGGATTTTAAAAGGTAATAAAGTAATGTTCTATGGAACACCAAAATATTTACTTTCTCCTGGTGATTACAAATTGAATCTCTTCGTAAATTATTCTGATAGACAAAAGGTTTTTACTTTTAATATAACAGTTCCAGCAGAAGGGTTTTCGTTTGCCCCGCTTGAAGAACTAGCTTTAGTTTTAGATCAAAATGAATTTAGCTTTACTCTTTATCCTGGTGCTGTTAAATCGTTTGTAGTAGGTTTTCAAAATTTATCAAATAAAAATGTTACAGTTAAAATAGGTGCAAAAGATTTTCCTGGATTAGACAAAAAATACTCTTTGATTTCTTGGTTAACTTCAAGATCCACAGAAACGATGGTTGTATATCCTCAAAGACCAGCAAGGGCAATTATGTCAATAAGTGTACCAAAAGATGCCCAAGAAGGTGGATACTACGGGAAAATCGTTTTGAATGTTTATGATGAATTAGAAAATCTTTTAACTCAAAAAGAAGTCAATATTGAATTAATAATTGGAAAAGTTGAATATGATGTTGAATTGGTAAGTACTAATTATGAGGTTGTGGAAGGTATTGGAATATTCAGTGCCGTTGTAAAAAATATTGGAAGTGGATATTTAATACCTAAAGGTTCGTTAAGTATTATAAATTCAAAAGGTGTAAGTATAGGTGTTTATGATTTAGTACCTTCTAGTGAGGAATGGGTAGTGCCTGAAAAAGAGGTTTTGCTTTTAGGTGAAGTACCAGATTTAGATATATCACAGGACTATAGTTATATATTGACAATATATAACAAAGAAAATAAGCTAAAAACCTTCGAAGGAACATTTTTTAATTCAAAGTGATTAGTTATCGGATTATTGTAAATATTTAAAAGAACCTTAAAAAGGGGGGACATTATGAAAAATAACAAATTTAAAATCGTATTGGTATTGATTTTTATTTTATTAATTTCAGTTTTGACTCTATCTCAAGAAATTTCTTCACCAATTGTTACAGCTGTTTTTTATAACACCGATTTGATAGAAGCATTAAACGAAATTTCTTTACAAACAGGAGTTATTATACTTACTGATCAATATGTAACTGGATTAGTTACCGCAGAATTTTATGACGTCGAATTAGAAACAGTCTTAGATTTACTTTTATTACCTGGGGGATATTCTTACAAAAAGATTGATGAAAGTGTGTATTTTGTTGGCCTCGCTGATCCAAAAAGTCATAATTTTTTGAATTTAGCAGAGGTTAAAATTTTTCCTTTAAAATACATCACAACCGAAAAATTCATCTCGTTAGTTCCAGATACTTTGCAGCAATATATAAAAGCAAACAAAGAAAGTAATGAACTTGTCGTATATGCACCAAGAGATAAAATAAGCTATATTGAAGATTTAGTTCTGCAATTAGACAAAAATGAACCTTACATTGAATTGACAATCTATATTCTTGAGACAAATGAAAGCTCTTCAGAGACGATAAAAGGCAATGTTTTTAAAATTAATCAAGACGGTATAAAAAATAATTTTTATTATTCATATCCTAATATAGGTTTTTCAATTCAGGATCTTTTTGAGGCCGAAATAGAGATGTACGAAAAAGCAGAAACTGCTAATTTAATTACTAAGCAGAGTGTGAAAGTTTTGCCAGGTGAAAAAGCTACTTTGTATTTGAAAAGTATAGATACTATATTATTTGTTTCGTCGTACAGGACAGAGTTTAGAACATTGGAAGATGGCATTGAAATAGAAATGACTCCTAAATATTTAAACGACATTTTGCAAATAACTTTTAAAACAAAATCTTCAAATATTATGGATATTAAAAGAGATTCTTATATTATTTCTGAATCGCGATTAGAGACTAAAGTAAATGTATTTCCTTCAGAGGTCTTATTAGTAGCTGATTTAGACATGAGTCAGCTTTATTCTAAAAAAGGTGGAACTAGTTTTTTAAAAGATTTACCTTTTTTGAGATTTTTATTTGGAGACAATGAAAAACGAGATCAAAATAAACGATTGATGATTTTTTTAACCTCGTCTCTTTTTGATCAAGGGGATGGTATAAAATGAAGAAAAATATCTTTTTGATTGTAATTAGTATACTGTTTTTTTCTTTGATTATTTTTAGTCAAAGTTCTCAGATGTATAACTATGCTATATATTCTATGCTCAACGGAGATAGTAGATCTGAAAGTGTTTTGGGAAGTATTGCAGTTATTCATGGATATTCATTAAATTTTGAATCAAGCGGGGTAGTAGATTTATCTTTTACAATAACGCCTTTAAATAATTTAGGGAATGTTGTAAGAACAAAGATAGTTATTAAAAGCACAAATTTATATTTTGAAGATACTTTTGATTTATTAAAAGGACAAAAAAATTATATAGCTTCTGTAATGTATAATGTTGATGATGCAGAAAAAATGCTTGATATATATGTAAACGTTAATGATATTGACAAGTTAGAATTTGTAGGAAGCAAAGAAGAACCTTCTAAGGAAAATAGAGTCACAATTAAAGGCTCTTATATGGATTTTGCTAACTTCAATAAAGATTTTTCTCCTGAGATAGAATTAGAGTTAAATGATATGGTATTTGTTGGAACTAGAAATATTTTTAATAGGGAGCAATTAGGTTTTTATTTTGGTGGAATCATTAAAGGTTTGAAATTAGGTATTTATGCTCAAAACGATGCTTTTTATATATTTTTAAATGATAAAACTCATATAGATTCATTTGAATTTATTGCTAATTTTGTACCGTTTGCCTTTTCCGATAATAGTATGGATTTTTATGGAGATTTTAGTGTAGTAACGTATAAACATTTTGATTCTTTTGAGTTATTGAATGAAAAATTAAAAAGTAATTTTATACTAGGCTTTGGTCTATCTTATTTTGAGAAAAAATATGATTTTGATTTTAATTTTGGTTTGAATGGAAATTATGAGAATATAAATTATAATATGCTTTTTGGATATAATTTTATATCAAATCAAGGTTCTTTTTTTACAAGTGTATCAATTGATTTTTAAGTAGACAATGAAATAATTAAATGATTAGGTGAAAAAAAAAAATGTTAAAAGTATTTACATTTGGTGAATTCGCTATTTATAAAGAAGATAAAAAAATTGAAAGCTTCAAGTCAAGGAAAGCTATGGAGCTTTTTAAGTTTTTGTTATTAAATAAAAATAAGAAGGTTCCTCTTTTAGATATATACGATATTTTTTGGCCTGGCTTTGATGACGAAAGCGCAAGATTAAACCTAAATACGACCTTGTATTACATAAGAAAACAACTGGATATTAGTAGCGAAGAACTAGGAATTAAGGAAGATTATTGCTTATTTTCAATGAAGGATATTTACATTGATTTTGAAGAATTTCTTAAATTATATGACGAAGCTTTTAAAGAAAAAGAGATTAATAGAAGATTATTTTTACTTTTAAAGGCATCTTCTCTTTATAAGGGTGATTTATTTGATGAAAATGTATACGATGAATGGGTAAGGGATCAGAAGGAATATTTCAAGAGGCTGTACATTGATGTTTTGCTTGAAATAGGTTATTTATACGAACAATTAAAGGACAAAATTGATGCCCAATATTACCTACAAAAGGCTTTTTATTATTCACAGCGAGAAGATGCATGGCTTAGTTTGATAAGATTTTATGAAAATAATCATGAAAAAGATAAGGCAATTAGCTTATTTAATCAATACAAAGAATTCTTTGGATATAATGAGTACCCCGTTTCTCAGAAGAATGTTAATTATAGTACTTTAGAAACCCCAAATATAGAAAGAAATGGAAATGTTCTTTCCCTTGATCTATTTAATATTATTTTGGATTTAGAAAGACTTAAAAGAGATAAGGATTATGTAATGATAGAACTAAAATTAAAAAAGAAAGTAGATAAAAGTATTTTAGATAAGTTTTGTGAGCAAATTAGAAGAGAAGATGTAATTTATTTTGGTGGAGATGAATTGAAAATTATATTTAGAGGTATAAAGGATGTAAAAGAAAGTAGGGAAGTAGTGGTTAAAAAAGTATCAGATTTTTTTAATGAAGAAAAGATTGAATTTTCAATAATCAATGTCGAGTAATGACTTATTTTTGAAATGGGGGAGATAGTTATTTATGGATGAAGATACTAGGCTTTCAAAGGGCGAAAGGGATTTTCTTTTATCTGAACTAGAAAAAAATAACAATTGCTTTTATAAAGATGAGATTAGAGGGTTTGATAAAAGTTCAATTTTACTTTTAGATGAATTAAATGAGTTGATATTTATTATTAATAACGAAGGAAAGATAGTGTTTGTTAATAATATAGTGACAAGTTATGGGTACTCAAAGGAGGAATTAGACAAAAAATTTGTTTTTGAGTTTTTCCAAGATAAAACCAAGAACTTATTAGAATACTTTTTTAACAAAAAAAATATAAATAAGCTTTGGATTTTTAAAGATCAGTTTTTGGCGAAAAATGGAGATAAAATTCCTTTTGAATTTAAGTTAAAAAATTTTTTTCAAAATGAAATTCTTTATTTTATTTTGATAGGTAGGGATTTGAGCGAGTATGTTCAATATCAAAAAGAGATAGAAAATTTAAAAAGAGATCGAACAATTGCTGAAAAAGCAATTCAAAAATCGGGGATTGGTATTTGGCAATGGGATATTTTAACAGGTAAGATAGTTTATGACGAGATGTATAAAATTCTATTAGGATATCAAGTAGATCCATTTAAAGGAAGTTTTGAAAAGATTATGGAACATATTCATGAAGAAGACCAAGAAAAAATAATTTATAATATTAAAGAACATTTTTTTGAAAGATCAGAGACATTCTCATCGTTTTATAGGATAAAAGATGTAAAAGAAGATTATAAATATTTCTTTTCTAGAGGGGTTGTTATTGAAAGAGATAGATTAGGGCTTCCCAACTTTATGATAGGTATATATACTTTAGTAAAAGAATGTGAAGAAAAGTTTAAAGAGATCGCAGAAGGCAAAAATTATTTGCAGAAAATTATAGATAACATGGATCAAGGTCTAGTCGTTATTGATAGTAATTATAAATTCAAATTAGCTAATACATTTTTTTATACTTCTTTAAATATGCCAGAAAATATTGATTCTATTAAAAATATTGTTGATAAAGATCATATGTCTTTATTTGAAGAAAAGATAAATGAATTAAAGAATAAAAAGGAAGGAACAGTTTCTTTTGAATGTAAACTAATAAATAAAAACAATGAATATGTCTATGCCTTCGTTACTGGGTTATCATATGATGGAGAGGCAGAAGAGATAATTCTAATAATAACCGATATAACTCAAAGGAAAAAGTTTGAAGAACTCCTTAGAAAATATGCGACTATAGATGATTTAACTGATGCATATAATAGAAGAGCAGGGTTTTTAGCTTTAGAAAAATCATTAGAAATTGCTAAATTAAAAAAAGAACCCTTGAGTGTAATTTTTATAGATGTTGATAATTTAAAAACGATTAATGATAATTTTGGTCATGATGCAGGGGATTTTGTTTTGAGAAAAATTGCCGATATAATTAGAAATTCTATTAGAGATAGTGATATTTTAATAAGGGTTGGTGGAGATGAGTTCGTATTAGGGTTACCAAGTGCAAGAAAGCAAGATGCCGAAAAGATCGTAAATAGGATCAAAGAAGCTCTTAATAATATAAAAATTGATGAAGATATGAGGATAGATTTAAGCTATGGTATATGTGAATACAATGATTTTGAAAAAGACTTAGATATAGAAGATCTTATAAAAGCAGCAGATAATAAGATGTATGAGATGAAGAAAAGCAAAGATAAAAGCACGTAATCTTGACAGAGTATATTATTAATGTTATAATTAATCAAGATAATAGAATAATCCAACTACGGAGAGGTGACCGAGTGGCCGAAGGTGCTTGCCTGCTAAGCAAGTGTAGAGGTAACTCTACCGAGGGTTCGAATCCCTCCCTCTCCGCCATTGTTTATTGTATGTGCCTGTAGCTCAATTGGATAGAGCGTTGGACTGCGGATCCGGAGGTTGCCGGTTCAAATCCGGCCAGGCACGCCACTATTTTCTATATCAATATTTATGCATATAAAAACATCGGCCAATTATGGCCGATGTTTTGAATTTTATACAGCTTTTTGCACTTTTCCTGATTTTAAGCATCTTGTACATACGTATTTTCTTTTGACAGAACCATCTGAAGTGATAATTCTTATCTTTTGCAAATTTGGTGCCCATGTTCTTTTTGTAATAACTTTTGATTTAGCAACGGTATTTCCTGATTTAGGCTCTTTTCCACATATTTCACATTTTCTTGCCACGATTAATTCCTCCCTTAACTATTGCCTTTAAAAACTTTTGAGAATATAAAGATTATAGAGAATTGTTAACAATAATATACTGCCTACAAACACTTATTGTTCTTCATTGATGTCTTCTTCTAACATGGCTTCTTCGTCTTCAAACGACATTGGCTTTACAATTGGAAATGGAATAATGTCTCTTATTGTTGGTGTATCTGTTAAAAGCATGCAAAATCTATCAATACCTATTCCTAATCCACCAGTAGGGGGAAGTCCATATTCTAAAGCTCTTATAAAATCAAGATCCATCATTTGAGCTTCTTCATCACCCAATTCTTTTAGTTTCATCTGATTTTTAAATCTTTCAAATTGATCTTGAGGATCATTAAGTTCTGAGAAGGCATTTGCTATCTCTTTACCATTTATTATTAGCTCAAATCTTTCCGTGAGTCTAGGATCATCTCTTTTCCTTTTCGCTAAGGGTGAGATTTCTATAGGATAATCTATTACAAATGTTGGTTGTATCAATTTGTCTTCGACTAAATCCCATATTTTATCAATATAGTGGTATCTATCTTCTATTTCTACAGCTTGGCCTTTTTCTTTCAAAAAGTTTTTTAGCTCTTCATCAGTGGATTCAAGTATATCGATGCCAAGATTATCTTTGATAAAATCACACATTTTAACTCTTTTGAACGGAGGTTTAAAGTCTAACTCTTGTCCTTGATAGATTATCTTTGATGTTCCATGGATTTTATTTGTAACATGACATAGTAATTCCTCTGTTAGATTCATTATATCGTTATAATCTGCATAAGCTTGATAAAGTTCTATAGTAGTAAACTCTGGATTATGTTTGTTGGAAACTCCCTCATTTCTGAAAATTTTACCAATTTCATAAATTTTTTCCATTCCTCCAACAACCATTCGTTTCAAGTGTAGTTCAGTAGCTATTCTTAAATACATATCTATGTCATAAACATTTAAATGTGTGATGAATGGTCTTGCATTAGCTCCACCCATTACTGTCTGAAGGACGGGTGTTTCTACTTCTAAGAATCCTCTTTCATTTAAAAAATCTCTTATGTACTTTATAATTAAGAATCGGGTTCTGAATGTATCTATTACATCGTCATTAGCAATCATATCAACATATCGTTGTCTGTATCTAATTTCTTTGTCCTTTAAGCCATGCCATTTTTCAGGAAGAGGTCTTACAGCTTTTGATAATAGTTCTAATTCTAATGCTAATAGTGTTAATTCTCCAGTCTTTGTTTTGAAAGGGTAACATTTAATGCCTATCCAATCACCGGTATCAATATATTTTTTGAAAAAATCGTAACTTTTTTCACCAACTTGATCTAATCTAATGTATGCCTGTATTCGCCCAAAGTCATCTTTTAGATCAGCAAAAGCAGATTTACCATGTTTTCTTATAGTCATTATTCTCCCGGCATAATTAAAGATTTCATTTTCTAAAAGTTGTTCGGGTTTAATCCTACTTTCAAATAATTCTTTTATCTGTTGAGAATTGTAATCTTTGGTAAATTTATATTTATATGGTTCAAACCCCTTTTCTCTTAGTTCTGTTATTTGGTTTAATCTTTGTTTTCTTAAGTCCATTATTTGCCTCCTATATTGCTTGAGTTCTTCATATTAAAAAATGTCTTTTATTTCAATCTTTTTATAGTCACCTTTCGCGGTTTTAATTTTTATGATGTCTCCTTTTTTACGACCTAAAATTGCTCTTCCTATAGGTGAATCGACACTAATTTTCTTTTCTGAAAGGTTAGCTTCTTGAGCAGTAACTAAGATAAATTCTTGATCTTGATTTAAACGATAATCTTTGATTTTGACACGTTTTCCTAAATCAACTTTTGAATTATCTGAATTTCCATTGTTTTCAATTACTTCAGCATGATCTAGAATATACTCTATCTCTTTTATTCTTGAGTCTATTTTTCCTTGTTCATTTTTAGCTTCTTCATATTCACTATTTTCTGACAAATCTCCAAGTTCTCTTGCTTCTTTTATTCTTTCAGCAATTTCTCCCATTAGCTTCTTTTTTAACTCATCTCTTTCTTTCTTGAGTTTCTCATACCCTTCGCGGGTAAGTTTGTACACTTCTTCGGCCACTTTTGATTTCCTCCCTCAGTTATCCTTTAATTCTTTAATAGCGTTTAAAAATCCATCAAGATCGCGAAATTCTCTATAAACAGAAGCAAATCTAACATATGCTACTTGATCAATTTGTTTTAGTTGTTCCATAACTTTATCTCCTATTTCAGACGAAGAAATTTCAGACTTACCACTTTTTCTTAGTTGTTCTTCAATATTGTCAACGATTTCTTCTATTTGCTCAGTTGTTACAGGAGTTTTTTCACAAGCTTTTACAATACCTAGCATTAGTTTTTGTCTGTTATATAATTCGCGTCTGCCGTCTTTTTTGATTATTCTTATGTTATTTTGTTCATATCTTTCATATGTAGTAAATCTGCCTTCGCATCGAAGGCATTCTCTTCTTCTTCTTATAGAAGAACCTTTTCCAACTGGTCTTGAATCAAGAACCTTTGTCTCTTCAAAACCACAAAAGGGGCATCTCACAATCGCACCGCCTTATTCGAGTCTTTTTATAAAATCAATCATTTTCCCCAGCGCTATCTAAAGAATTAGCAATCTTAGAAATTTTATTGAACTTATGATATAGTGTGGATTTTTTAATTCCAAGTGCTTCAGCAATCGTACTTAAGCTAGCTTCACGGTTATTTAAACGATAAAATGCTACTTGTTTAAGATCGTCGGGTAAACTCTCAAGACCGATTGTTTTATCTATTGTCAGTATATCGTTGATCTGTTTCAAGGAACTTTTTACAGTTTTTTCTGCATTAGCTGAGATTAAGTTTACGGTTCTAGTAACGTTGCCTCTTATGTTTCTTACACCTATTAGCTTGTATAATTCAGAAACTGCCTCTTTAGCTCCTAGTAATTCCAATATATTTAAAATATCTTCTCTTGCTTTGATATATATTTTTGCCTTTTCATCTTTAATCAAAAGATTAGCTTTTACCCCAACAAGGTCTCTAAAAGTTTTAGCTATATCGTTAAGAAAGCTTTTATTGATTTTTTGTAAGTTGAATTCCATATGGTATGAGTTTTTTACGGAAATTGAACCACAAGAAAGAAACAACCCCTTCAAAAAAGAACCAAAAATAAGAGGATCTTTTTTCAAAAAGGGTGGAAATTTATCTTTTTCAAATGAGAAACAAAAATCTTTTAAGCTTTTTTCTATAAGTTCTTTGTTTAGATAAACTATTCCTGTGCTTCCTAAGTCTAATCTTTTATCGTTATAGGATTTGTATTCAATTTTTTCAGGATAAAAAATCTTTGTAATTTTATACAATCTTTTTAAACTATTCATTGACGTAGCTTTTATCTTTATTAACTTTTCGTTATGATATTCGAAACTTTCTCCTCTACCTACAAAAAAACCAAAAAACTCCGCTTCTGGAAATAGAATTTTGGAGTTAACTAAAGAAAGTTTAACTTTTTCGGAAAATGAACTCAATTTATACATTTTACAATCAACTCAGAAATTTTTTTTGGATCGTGCCTAACAATAGGTCTTTCTTGATTTATTATATATACCAAATCAGATTTGATCAGCCTTTGATCACCATCAATATCTATTAAAACTTGGGTTGCACCCATTTCCTTGTATCTATCTATAACTTGTATGGGTAAATTAGAACTATTCGCAATTATATAATCCAATCTTTGCCCAAGATAATTTTCTATTTCATTAACATGATCCTTTAAGGTGTAACCAGTAGTTTCTCCTGGTTGAGTCATAATATTTGCTACGTAAACCTTTTTATTATGATTTGTATTGATGGCATTTCTAATACCATCAACCAATATATTTGGAATGATACTAGTATATAGACTTCCCGGACCCAAAACTATCAAATCAGCGTTTTTTATAGCTAAGACACTTTCTTCAAATGCTTCAGCATTTCCATCAAGCCATATTCGTTTTATTCTTTTATTTTTGGACACTATGCAAGTTTCTCCAAATGAAATTTCTCCATCTTCAAATTCTGCGGCTAACCTTATCAAATCTAAAGAAGAAGGGTACACTCTTCCTTTAATTTTTAGTGCTTCTGACAAAGTTTTTATAGCAAGAGGAAAATTGTTATTATTCATTCGAGTTAATGCTAACAAAATTATGTTACCAAGATTATGATTTTTTAAGAATCCTTCATTAAATCTATAATCAAGTAATTTAGTCAACAAAGATTCTTTTTCTGCCAATGCCAAAATATTATTTCTAATATCACCAGGTGGAGGTATTTCAAAGTCGTTTCTAATTGCACCAGAACTACCTCCATCATCAGTTACAGTTACTATAGAAGTTACATCGATATCTTTATACCATTTTAAACCTCTTAAAATTTGACTAAGCCCCGTTCCTCCACCAATTGTAACAATGTTTTTCATACTTCTCACCAGCAAAGATGATTTTTATATTATAGATTATTTATTTTTTTTCTAAATCTCTATGTGTAATTGATACTTCTCTACCATCAGCTTTTAATAGGTCGTATAACTTTTGAGCAACATAAACAGACCTGTGTTGTCCTCCTGTACATCCTATACAAAAATAAGCTTCAAAACGTCCACTTTCTGAGTATTTATCTTGAATAAATTTAGCAAAATCAACTAATTTGTTGATTGTTTCAGACGTTTCTGGGAATTGTTCTAAAAAAGTAATTACTTTTTCGTCTAATCCAGTTAATTGATACATTTCAGGAAAATAAAAAGGGTTTGGAAGGTATCGAACATCGATTAAATAATCTGCAATAGAGGGAACTCCTTCTTTAAATCCAAAACTTATAATATTTAATCTTAATTTTCTCAGATTTTCATTAATAATTTGAAAAAAATTCTTTTTTAACTCAGTAGGTTCTATTGATGTCGTGTCTATAACGATATCACATATTTTTTCTATACCACTCATTACTTTTATTTCCTCATCAATAGCTATTTCTAAGGATTTTTCAAGTGGATGTATTCTTCTGGATTTTTTATATCTATCAATTATTGTAGGTTTATCGGCTTTTAAAAAAACTTTATGAATTTCCATATTACACTTTGCTAATTTTTCTACGTTATTAAACACATCATACAAACTCTCAGGGTCCTTCCACCTTATATCACTCACAATTGCAAGTTTTTTTACATTACTCGTGCATAGAATATTTAAAAAATGTTCTATTAAGTTAGGAGGAACATTGTCTACAGTAAAATATTGCTCATCTTCTAAAGCTCTTAATAATGTAGATTTTCCAGCTCCTGATAACCCTGTTATTAAGTACACTACTGGGTTATTCTTCACAATTAATCATCCTTTTTTAGAATTATTGTTTGGTATTAATAAGACTTTTTTCGCTATATTGTCTTTTTTTGGACAAATTGATCTTTTTGAAAGTGGGTTTATAATAAACATCAAACATGAATGCTTTCGAAAGGGTTTCAAATTTGTCAACATTTCCTGTGATATAATAAGTAACTTTTATATTTCCTCTATTTTTGCTTAATTGAACTTCTTTTTCTAGAAAATCAACAATGCTATCAGCAGGGTCTAAAATTAATGAATTTGTATATTTTTTTATTTGCTTTTCTAATATTGGATAATGAGTACATCCAAGAATCACTTTTTTATATTTGGATTTGTAATCTCTCAAATAGTATCTTAATACGGAATCAGCCATTTGACCATACCAATAACCTTCTTCAATTAATGGAACAAAAAGCGGACACGCCTTTTCTTCGTATTTTGATAGGCCTTTTTTAGTTAATAATTCTTTATATACCCCTAATTTAACTGTATTTTCAGTAGCTAAAAGTAGCACAGAATCGTTTTTTTCTACTTTTTCAACTGCATTTTCTATCAAACTTATATAGGTAAAATTATAGTTTTCTAGATTAAAGTTAGTTTTTTTGATTATAGAATCTGTGGTATTACAAGCAGATATGAGAATATCAACATCTAAAGAATCAAAAAAAGATAGAATCTTTTCTAAATTAGAAATAAGAAAAGAAATAGGTTTAGAACCGTAAGGAACATTTACACTATCTCCTAAATAAATGTATTGATGATTTCCAAAATTATTAATAACCTTTTTTAAAACAGTTAGTCCACCAATACCCGAATCAAAAAAACCGATCTTCATTTTTCATCCCAGCTCACTGATTTATTTTCATCGTTATTTTCAGGTGTTTCAATGAATGGATTTAGCGTTGTATTTAAGGATTTACTAAATTTAGCAATCAAATCTTTTATTTCTTGCCTAGTTTTAATTGTATTTAACTTTTCATTAAGTAACATTAATAACAAAATGTAATCAATTTTATCTGAACCTATTTTTCTAGAATAATCTTCAACTTCAGATTTAATTTCTTCTAAAATTTTATTGATAACTTCTTCAGGTTCATTTACTTTGTACCTGTAGTTTTTACCTAAAATATTAACTTCGACACTTCTATAATTTTTCATTACAATCAATCCTTCAAAAAAGATCTATAAATCAATATGAACCATTAGAATTTTCACCTTGAACAGGATTATTAGTTTCAAAAGAACTATCATAATTTGGATTTAAGAAATCCTCTCCAACACGCGAGATTAGAGTTGTTTTTAGTTGATTTAAATAATTTTCAACTTCTTCGTTTTTCCTTTTAATTTCTTCTAACTGTCTGCTTAACTCTTCTTTTTCGCTGTTTAGTTTTTCGTATTCATTAAATAATTCGTCATATTGAGACTTAAGGGTATTTCTTTCTTTTTTTAGCTCGTTGTACCTATCTGCCAAGGTTTCCAACATGTTTTCTAAATCCCTCAAGATTTCCATTCTGTTTTCCCCCTTTTTATTTATTAATTTGTATTAAATAAAGTATTTATTTAAATACTTTATGCTTTTTATTATAACATAAGTAAATGAAAATATATTGAAAGATAGCAAACTTTCAAGCAAATTTATTTGCTTTAAACTTCATTACATATTATAGCATAATAAGACTATTATGTTATAATATTCAAAATCGAAATAATACTCATGGGAGGGAGATTTATGGGCGCAGTGACAAGATTAATTTCCGTGATTAGTGGGGGAATAGGCCTTATTTTCACAATCTTTCTAGTTTTTAATGTCTTAGAGAAATCTCCAGGCGACGAAAAAATGCAAAAGTTATCTAAAGCTATCCAAGTTGGCGCAAAATCTTTTATAATTGCAGAATATAGAATTCTTTTTATTGTACTTGCCTTGTTAGCGGTATTTTTATGGAAAATCAGCTCACATTCAATGGCAATTTCTTTTTTAATGGGTTCTATATTTTCAGCATTGGCGGGTTATTTTGGGCTGTCTATTTCTACAAGGGCAAATTCAAGGACTACTTATGGGGCAACTAAAAGCTTGAAAGACGCATTGACTATTTCTTTTAATGGTGGCGCAGTTATGGGTATGACCGTAGTATCACTCGGATTAATAGGATTAGGCGGCGTTTTTTTTCTTTTTGATGGTAATGTTGAGATTATGAGTGGTTATGCGATGGGGGCTTCATTCGCTGCTTTGTTTGCAAGGGTGGGAGGGGGTATTTTTACAAAAGCCGCGGATATTGGCGCAGATTTGGTTGGTAAAGTCGAAGCAAATATTCCTGAAGATGATCCTAGAAATCCAGCAGTTATAGCGGATAATGTTGGGGATAATGTCGGTGATGTTGCGGGTATGGGTGCGGATTTATATGAATCATATGTTGGAGCTATTTTTTCTGCCTCAGTTTTAGGAGGCATTGATTATTCTATTAAAGGAGCAATATTTCCTTTTTTTGTAGCTTCTTCTGGTCTTTTACTTTCTATACTAGGTATTATTTTGGTTAATTTGTTTATTAAGAAATCGGATAATGTAGAACCTCAAAAAGCGCTAGATTTTGGAACGTATATAACCTCTTTTTTTCAAGCAATAGCGGTTATTGTTCTTTCTAAAATAATTTTGGGATCTTTTAAACCCGCTTTGATTGCTATTTTAGGAATGATGGTGGGTATTCTTATTGGGGCGGTAACAGAATATTATACTTCTAAAAAACCTATAGATGATCTTGCTAAAAGCGCTCCGTCAGGGCCTGCACCTTTAATTATTAATGGTTTAGCATTAGGTATGGAATCGACGCTACTTCCGGTTCTTTTTATTGGCATAAGTATTGTTTTATCTTTTAAATTGTATGGATTATATGGAATTGCAATTGCTGCTCTCGGAATGCTTTCAACATTAGGAATTACTCTTTCAATTGATGCATATGGGCCTATTGCCGATAATGCTGGCGGTATTGCCCAAATGGCTAAGTTGGATCCTCATGTCAGAGAGATTACAGATAAATTGGATACAGTAGGGAATACTACCGCGGCTATAGGAAAAGGGTTTGCAATAGGATCAGCTGCATTAACTGCTTTGGCTCTTTTTGCATCCTACACTCAAGAAGTTAATATATCAGTAGTTGATTTAAACCATGCAAATGTTTTTGTGGCATTATTAGCTGGAGCTATGCTTCCTTTCCTTTTTTCGTCTCTAGTTTTGAAAGCTGTTGGTAAGGCTGCAAATTTGATGGTAGAAGAGGTAAGAAGACAGTTTAAAGAGATTGTTGGATTAATAGACGGAAAAGCAGAACCGAATTATGGAAAGTGTGTTAAAATAGCTACTAGTGGAGCATTAAAACATATGGTTTTACCTTCTCTCATAGCTATTATCGCTCCTATACTTACTTATTTATTATTAGGAAAAGAAGCGGTTGCTGGAATGTTAGCTGGTGCCACAGTTTGTGGTGTGATGCTGGCTATTTTTATGGCTAATTCTGGTGGGGCTTGGGATAATGCGAAAAAAACAATTGAGAGTGGAGAGTTAGGGGGAAAAGGTTCTTTATCTCATAAGGCTTCAATAGTTGGAGATACTGTTGGGGATCCTTTAAAAGACACTGCAGGGCCATCTATAAATATTTTGATAAAACTTATGTCAATTGTTTCAATAGTAATAATTCCGATTCTAGAAGTATTTTTAAGTTGAATTTTTTCAGAAGTTAATTATGTGAACATATATGGCTTATTTTATTATTAATTTATGTAAACGCTAAAAATCGAAAGAGGTGATAAGTGGTGAAAAGAATAGGTGTTTTGAATGTGGGTGGGGATTGTCCCGGTCTTAATGCAGTGATAAGGGCGTTAATAGTAAAAGGCGCTCATGAAGATGTGGAAATTGTAGGAGTATACGATGGATTTATGGGATTGGTTGAAGACAAAATGAGTATATTGGCTAAAGAACACGTTTCTGGAAGATTGCCCGAGGGAGGATTTGTTTTAGGTTCTTCTAAGTATGATCCTACTGCTAATCCTGATGATCTCAAGAAACTTAAAGATAATTTTTCAAAGTATCAAATAACATCTTTGATTTTGTTGACGGGTCATACAGGAACTAATATAGCTTTGAAATTAGCAGATGAAGGGATTCCATCAGTTATTATTCCGGCTACAATTGATAATGACCTAAATTGGACCGATTTAAGTATAGGTTATTTGACTGCCCTGCAAACTGTAAGTGATGCTTTAGACAGACTTCATTCTACAGCAAGTGCTGGTCATAGGGTTATTGTAGTTGAAGTTGGCGGTGATGAATCTGGTTGGTTAGCTATTATAGGAGGTATGGTTGGCGGAGCAGATTATATCATAACTCCAGAGGTAGAATTTGTACCTACTCAGTTAATTGACAATATCAAAAGAAGATACGACATAGGTAGAAGATTTTCATTGGTAGTTGTTGAAGAAAAGGTAAAATTACCCGAAGAAATAAAAAACATTGTAAAAGATCCAAAAATAAGGAGCTACATGAGACCTTCTGAACTAGTTGCAGAATATATAAATGAAAATTTTGAAAATATTGAATGTAGGACCGTAAATTTAGATTATTTACAAAGGGCTGGAACTCCTACATCTTTTGATAGATATCTTGCATTTAAGTTTGGATTTAGTGCAATAGAGGCTGTGAAAAAGGGAAAAACCAACATTGCTTTAGGTTTAAAAGGATTTGATGTCGTAGAGACTCCTTACAATAAAGAAATCTTAAAAAATAAAGAGGTTGATATAGAGATATACAAAATGGCAGAATTATTTTTTTAAGAAAAATAATTTAGCGGTGTATTCGCACCGCTAAATTTCAATTTCAAAGGAGAAAGAAATTGAAAAGAAGGGTATAGTATTGCCATATGGTCCTGACCAATTTTCTTTTTCTTTCTTGCGTTCATCGTCATAAGGAGTTTCTAGATCAATTTCTCCTTTTAGATATCTTTCAATTATAAATTTATATTTAACATTATTGCTGAATATATCTATACCAACAAGAAAGCCTTCCATATCGTTACCATAATCAAAACCTATAGGAATTTCACGAGAATTATATTTAGCGGTATACCTGAGATAAGGCAACCATTGATTGTACATCCAAGTATATATTTTATAATATTCAAATTTTGGAGAAATATAAAGTTTATCAAATTTTTTCACGAACCTTGTCCCTAATCCCCAAGCTAGAGCTGTAGGTTTGTAATCTTCCGCTCCAGATTCAGTTTCTGGTACTAGAAAATCATCTACTGCGAGTTGACCATATAATTGCCAACCTTTTATAGGTATTAGCGAAAAGTCTATACCAAGCATACTGTTTGAGTAACCTTCTCCTAGTGTGTTATGAAAAATACCAAATGGATTGGCATCAGATAAGTCTGGATATTTTCCACCTACTAATTTTAATTCATTTAACGATAATCTCAGTTTTTCAAACAATATAAGTTCTACTCTATGAATAAAAAGGGCTTTTGAAGGTTCTGAATAACCAGTTTTTGAACGATATCTATCTGAATTTCTATCAAAAGAAGTATCTTTTTGTCTCAAAAATTCTTCTTCTGTAAGATAAGGGTTAAAAAAATATGCTCCTGAAACAACTTTAAGCGTGTCGGCGTCATAACCTCCCATAAATCCTGTAACGTAGGGAAGAGAATCAGAAAGATATACGCCTCTTTCAAGATCAGACCAATTAGTTTGATATAATCCTGAGAGCAACCAGACGATGTCATTTGAATAAGTTATAAAAAAAGGATAGATTTCCAATCCTTCTGAGAGTGATATTGGATATGGAGTGATATTTGTAAAATCTTTACCCTCTACTATTGATTGTATAAGTGTTTTTTCATTAATGGCAATTGTTGAAAATATCATTGAAGATAAAAAAAGCATAAAAATAGTTGTTAAAACAATTATTTTTGAGTTTTTCATAATAACCACAACCTTATGAAAAGTGGGTATCAAAATAAATTATAGTCTATTTTAATAAGCCCCCAACACCAACCAATCCATCACCTAGATGAACCAAGGCTACAGATGAGATTTCTCCTGTAAAAATTTTCTTTGGATTAAGGTGTTCTAATTTTGACATGATGTAATCAAAGTAATGCTGAGTTTCTCTTTTTTCTCCAGATTTTGCGACTGCCAAAAATTCAAGTTTCTTTTCTCCAACCCATTGAAGAAAAGAATCAATCATCTTATCGATTGCTTTGTTCATTCCTCTTGCCCTTCCTACTTCATGAAACTCTTCTTCTTCATTGATAGAAATAATCGGTTTAACATTTAGTATCTCTCCCAACGTGCCGGATACTTTTCCTATTCGTCCTCCTGCTTTTAGATATTTCAAGGTAGGTACAACAAAAAATACTTTTGATTTTCCATTTATTAGTGAATCTAATTGTTCTCTTATGTAATCAAAACTTTTTCCTTCTTCAATGTATTCAGCTACTTTACTTACTATCATAGCTGCTCCTAGAGAACCACTATTTGAATCTACAACTTCTATCGTTATATTTGGATGTATTTTTTTTATTTCATTGGCAGTTGAATAAAATAATCCAAAAGTGCCACTTAATTTCTCTGGCACAGTTATTACAAAGATTTCATTATATCCTCTTTCAATAAGTGATTTATAAGCATCAAAAATATCTTCTCGACTAGGTAAAGATGTTTGAGGAATTGAATGCTCCATCGCTTCTATGACTTCTTTTTGAGTTATTTCCAAACCATCTTTGTATTCTTTGCCATTAATTATAACCTTTAAAGGTACCATTTTCACAAAATCCTTTTTAAGTATTTCTGTAGGGGTATCGGTTGCCGAATCACATATTAATCCTATCAATAGTTGATTCCTCCTTTTTAATATTTTTCAAAAAACTCTTCTTCACTCAAAATAGTTATTCCATACTGTCTAGCCTTATCTAGTTTTGAACCCGGATTTTCTCCGACTACAAGTATATTTGTCTTTCTTGTTAGATTATCAGTAAATGTTCCACCTTTTGATTCAACATATTCAGCAAATTCTTGTCTAGTCATTCTAGATAATGCCCCAGTCTGACAAACTAGTAACCCACTGAGAGGTCCTTTTTTTTCTTTTTCTTGGTATCCAAAATTAACGCCAGCGTCTTTTAATTTTTGGATTATCAATTTTACTTCATTTTGAGAGAAGAAATTAATAATAGCTTGTGCTGTATCTTCACCAATGCCTTCAACCTCTAATAGTTCATCAAAATTAGCATTCATAAGATTTTCTAAAGTTTTAAAATGTTTCGCTAAATCTTTCGAGGTCTTGGTTCCAACATTAGGAATTCCTAATGCATTGATTAGTCTGTATAGTTCTCTATTTTTAGAATGTTCAATTTGAGTTAGCACATTTTTAATTGTTTTATCTCCAATTCCTTTTCCTAAACTTCTGATCTTATTTTCATCTAAGTAATATATATCTGCAATATCTTTTAATAATCCTGCATCTACCATACGTTTTAGCAGTTTTTTTCCAAGACCTTGAATGTTCATAGCGTCTCTTGAAACAAAGTTTTCAAGTACTCTAACCAATTTTTCTGGGCAAGAAGGGTTGAGGCATCTTATGGCAACCTCATCACTCTTTATTTTCCCAACTTTTCCACCACATACAGGGCATTTTTCTGGAGGGACAATTTCTTTTTCATCACCTGTTCGTTTTTCTATTACTGGTCCTATAACTTGAGGTATAATTCCTCCCGCTTTTTCTACAAGAACATAATCTCCTTCTCTTATATCTCTTTCTTTTATGTATTCAAAGTTATGTAGACTAGCTCTTTTGACTGTGGTTCCTTCAAGATGAATGGGGTTAAATTCTGCAACAGGTGTTATGATTCCTGTACTTCCTACTTGAAAGTGAATTTTTATTAACTTGGTTTCTTTTTGTTCTGAAGGGAATTTTAAAGCTATAGCCCAGCGAGGAGATCTCACGGTTTCTCCAAGTGCTCTTTGCAATTCAAATTCATTGACTTTAACTACTATTCCATCTACGTCGTACTCTAATTCTCTTCTTTTTTTTGTCCATTCTTTCCAGTATTCAATAACTCCTGAGATATTTTCTTGTTTTCTGCTATGGGGATTGGTCTTAAATCCCAACTCTTTTAAATATTTTAAGGCCTCTTCTTGAGTCTTAAGATTATAATTTTCAGGATATATTATGTAATACATAAAAGAATCTAATTTTCTTTTAGCAACTTCCTTGCTATCAAGAAGTTTTAAAGTTCCAGCAGTTGCATTTCGGGGATTTGCAAAAACTTGAAGGCCGTTTTTTTCACGTTCAGCATTTATTCTGGCAAATTCTCTTGTTGGCATGAATATTTCTCCTCTGACTTCTATATCAACTTGTTTTTTCAATCTTAAAGGTATGCTCAAAATAGTTTTGATATTTTCAGTAATGTCTTCGCCTGTAATGCCATCTCCTCTTGTTATTCCTTGGTTTAATATTCCATTTGAGTATCTAAGTGCCACAGAGACACCATCTATTTTTAATTCACTCATATAATCAATTTGAGATCTGTTTAAGTTTCTTAAAACCCTTTCATGAAATTCTAATATATCAACTTCATTGTATGTATTATCAAGAGAAAGCATGGGAACTGAATGTGGTACTTTTTTAAATTCATCTAATACTATGCCACCAATGCGTTGAGTAGGAGAATCAGGAGCCTTTAGTTCAGGGTACTTTTTTTCTAATTCAAGAAGTTCTTTAAAAAGCTTGTCATATTCTTCATCTGAAATTATGGGATTTGCTAATACGTAATAACGATAATTATGTTCTTCAATTTCTGATTTGAGTTTTTCGTATCGTTCTTTAACATCTTCAGGAACAGGCAAGGTAAAGCCTCCTTCTAAACATTTTAATTATATAATTAAAAGTATGAATTAATGTACACTTGATAAACAATGTAAAGAAAATTCACATATAACAGATATCTTCTTAATTATATCATATGGGTTAGTGTTTATTTGCAATTTGTGTAATTTATTTAGTATAATGATAAAGATAACTAATTTATAACTTTATATCTATTTTTGCAAATATTGTATTTCAAAAAGATACTTAGTAATGGAAGGAGGATGAACCATGGAAATATTACTATTTGCTATTGTAGGTTTTTTAGCTCAACTAATTGATGGGGCACTGGGGATGCTGTATGGAATTTCATGCAATACATTACTCCTGGCTTTGGGGATTCATCCTGCTTTGGCTAGTGCAAGCGTTCATATATCTGAGGTTTTTACGACAGGGGTTTCTGGACTTGCTCACTGGAAATTTGGCAATGTAGACAAAGAAAAAGTTAAGAAATTATTACTACCAGGAATTATAGGTGGAATAATCGGAGCTTTTTTGTTATCAAATCTTCCATTAAATATTATTAAGCCAATCGTTTCAGTTTACTTGTTGATTGTTGGAATAAAGATCATTTATATGTTTTTTACTAAGCCTAAAAAAGAGAATGAAAGATTAAAATTAAGACCTTTGGCTTTTTTTGGAGGTTTACTTGATGCAATAGGTGGAGGAGGCTGGGGACCTATTGTTACTTCAACATTGGTTTCAAATGGTCATACGCCGAGTACCACAATCGGTTCTGTCAATTTAACAGAATTTTTTGTTACTATAGCTCAGTCTGTAACTTTTTTCTTTTTTTTAACTAATTTTAATTTTAAAATAATATTAGGGTTAATTATAGGTGGTGTACTCGCTGCTCCATTAGCAGCTTATCTAACAAAAAAGCTTCCATCAAAAATCCTTTTATTAGCTGTTGGAATAGGAGTTTGTTTTTCTAGTATAAGAGATTTGATTAATGCATTTTAAGTACTATGTTTGTATTCTTGGAATCAATATTGTTAAATGACTAAAGCTCAATCAATTATTATTGTTCCATTATTATCAGCAGTAGTTATTATATAAGAGCTATTTACGTTAAAGCTTGAAAAAGTATTAATCATTGATTGAGCGATGTTCTCTTCGTTTGAATTTGAAAAAGCTATTATTGACGATCCTGAGCCGCTAAGAGCAACGCCAAGTGAGCCTTCTTTATATGCGCTATTAACAACATCATAAAAACCAGGAATTAACTTTGCTCTATAATTTTGATGTAATCTATCTTGAAAAGCAAGTGAAAGATAAGAGTAATCCATCGTAATTAGGGATGCAGTTAGTAATGATGCCCTACTAAGATTAAATATAGCATCTTCACGTGTAATCTCAGTTGGAAGTATCTTTCTTGCTTCTTTTGTTTTTATTTTTATTTCGGGAATTACAACAATAATTTTTAGTGATTCATCAACGCTAATCTTTTTAAAAATAATTTTATTGTTTTCAATAATTGTTATATTAAATCCTCCATTTAAAGCAGGGACTATATTGTCAGAGTGTCCTTCTATTTTGTATGCAAGGTCGAGAATTTCTTCGTTATTCATAGGATTATCTAGAATTTTATTACTTGCTAGAATGCCTGCAAGTATTGCAGTAGCACTGCTTCCTAACCCTCGCGAAAAAGGTATGTTTATTTCTTCTGTTATTCTTATGCCTGGAATATCTTTGTTAAACATCTCAAAAGTTTTCTTCATAGCTTCATATACTAGATTATCTTCTTGATTTATTGGGATCTCTTTTCCTTTGAATTGTACAATAAATTCAAAATAACTAGGGATTGTTTCAAAAGTAAAAGTGTTATAGATTTTTAGGGCAAGCCCAAAACAGTCAAATCCAGGACCTAAATTCGCTGAAGTAGCTGGAATTCTTATTTTAAACAAGTTAAAACCTCCTAAATATACGCTAATAAAAATAGTATCTCCTTAATAATTAGGGTACTCTTTGTCCTAAAGCCGCTTCATAAATTATATACCATTGTTCAGGATCCATTTTAATTTCTAACGCATCAACAGCATTTTTAAGCCTTTGAATTTTTCCACTACCTGAGATAGGAATTATACCCACTGGATGGTTCAGCAACCATGCATAAACTATAGTATCTAATGATTCAGTATTAAAATCTTTGGCAACTTCTTTTAAGGCGTTAGTTATTCTCTTACCTTTATCATCGTTTATATTAAAGAGTTTTCCTCCAGCTAGAGGTGACCAAGCCATTGGGTTAATATTTTTTTCCATCAAAAAGTATATATTATCGTTTTGGAAATGTTCTAAATTGTATGGGGATATTTCAATTTGATTTGTAACTAGGTTTAAGTTCATTTTTGATTGTAAGGTTTTAAATTGCTGAATAGTGAAGTTTGAAACTCCAAAATATAACACCTTTCCAGCTTTGCTTAATTGATAAAAAGCTTCTGCAATCTCTTCTGGATTCATGAAAGGATCGGGTCTATGGATAAGCAAAAGGTCGATATAATTAGTATTAAAATTTTTTAAAGATTGATCTACAGATTCTAATATATGTTCTTTTCTCGTGTTATAATGTGCAACACGTCTAGGAAATTTCTCGTTTTTTAACATAATTCCACATTTTGTTACTATCTGAATTTTGTTTCTGAGTGAAGGATTATCTTTTAATATATTTCCAAAAATGGCCTCACAAGTGTGATTTCCATATATATCTGCATGGTCAAACGTAGTTACACCCAAATTAATACATTTTTGAACAAATTCTTCTAATTCTGTTTTTGTAAAATTCCATTGATTTAATCTCATCATACCTTGTACAATACGGGAAAATTTTAATCCACTTTTTGAAACACTAATTGTCATCTCCATAATTTATCTCCTCTATCCATCTTTTACAAATTTTTAAACCTTCACTAGCATCTTTTGCATATGCATCACATCCAAAGTTATTTGCTAATTGTTTGTTCATTGAAGCCCCACCTGCAATAATTTTGACAGGGAAACTCAATTTTCTAACCTCGTTTACTACTTCTTCAATCTTTCCTATCGTAGTTGTCATCATAGCCGATAAACCTAGTATTTGAGGTTTTTCTTTACGTACAGCTTCAACAATTTTTTGTGTTTCAACGTCCTTTCCTAAATCGATAACTTCAAAGTTTGAGCTTCTTAACACTGTGGCGACAATATTTTTGCCAATATCATGTATGTCACCTTCTACAGTTGCAATAACTACCTTTGCCTTTTTTGTTTCTGACTCGCCAATGAATTGGTTTATGTAGTCAAAAATAGGTTTCACAGTATCAGAGGCTAATAATAATTCTGGCAAGTAAATTTTTCCTTCAGAATATAGATCACCTATTTGTTCCATAGCCTTTGCTAAGATATTCTGACTAATTTCTAAAGGTTCTTTCTCTTCTAACTCTTTTTGTATTATTGTTTTGAGGTTTTCTTGGTTTCCTTGTAAAATATTTTCTACTAATTTATCTCTATTTTCTATTTTATTTTCTATTACTAGATTTCCATCTAATAATTGATTTCCTTTAAGAATGTTCATAAGCAGTGAATCTTCAGGATTCATGATTGCAGAGTTTAAACCATTGTATATAGCTCTTGACAAAAATGCCGCATTAATTTGACTTCTGTTGGGGAGTCCAAAGCTTAAATTAGAAAGTCCAATTATTGTGTTAAAATTGTGTGAAGAAAGAAGTTTAATAGTGTCTAAAGTGATGTTTGGATTGTAGTTTGCTGCAACTGATAAAACTAATGGATCAACAATAAATTGCTTTTTACTAAATCCAAGTTTTTCAAGTTCTTTCCATTTAGTTTGTATTAATTGAAACCTTTCTTCTGCAGATTCAGGAATATCTTTCCCCATTGCAAGTATTATTAGCAAGCCACCGTACTTTTTAATAAATTCAAGTTTTTTATCGAGATCTTTTTTTGTCAATCTAGCTGAGTTTATTATTGGTCTACCGGGATATTCTATTAAAGCAGTTTCAAGAAAATCAACGTTCTGTATGTCAAGAGAAAGAGGCAAAGAAGAGTATTTGTCTAATTCCAAGATTATGTGTTTTATGTGTTCGGTATTTAAGATTTTTTCAATCCCAATGTTTAAGTCTAAAGCATCTGCTCCAGCAGACTTTTGGCTATTTGCTCTTTTAATTATTTCCTCAAAATTGAATTCTTCTATTTCTTTTTGAAAAGAATTGTTTCCTGCAGGATTTATTTTTTCTCCTATTACAGTGAAAGGATGATATTTCTTTAATATTGTACGTGATGAGTACATTATGGGAATGTCTTTGTATATTTTTTTTGTTTTTCTATTCTTTATCATGTTTTTTATGACTTTTATGTGTAAAGGTGTTGTACCGCAACATCCTCCTATAATGTTTGCTCCTAATTCTACATAATCTTCAACATACATTCCAAATACTTCTGGTGTCATTCTATATTCAATAGTTTTTCCGTCATAAATAGGTTTACCAGCATTTGGTTCAACACTTAGAGGTTTGTTTGTAGAAAAAGACAACTTTTGAAAAACATCAATTAATTCATCTGGGCCTAAGGTGCAATTGATTCCAATAACATCGATATCTAGATCATTAACAACATTTGCAAAGATCTCAACAGAAGTTCCCGTTATAGAAGACCCGTTTTTTTCAAAAGTCATGTGAGCTATCAAAGGTAATTCTGAGCTAACTTTTCTTATTCCCCATATAGCAGCCTTAAGCTCTTTTATATCACTTATGGTTTCTACTATAAACCCATCTACGCCTGCGTTATACAAAATTTTTGCTTGCTGATAGAACTCTTCAATTGTGTCTTTCATTTCAAGAGTTCCTAGAGGTTTTGGAAATTCTCCCAAAGAAGATATATCCCCAAATACTAAAACTTTATCTTTTGCAGCATTTTTTGCAATCTCAACAGCTTTTGAATTAATACGTAGAAAGTCATCTTCCAATTTAAGCTCTTTTAACTTTTTTCTATTAGCGCTGAATGTATTGGTTAAAATAATATCTGCTCCAGCTTCAATGTATTCATTATGAAGTTGATACACAACTTCAGGATGCATTATATTCAATAATTCAGCTGGAATATTAGAGTATCCTCTTTTGATAAATTCACTTCCGTATCCACCATCTAGTAACAAAATTTTCTTTTTTAAAGTTTCTAAAAAATTTTTTCTATCCACTATACCACCCAATCATACAAATTGTGCTTTTTCTTGGAGTAATAATACCTGTATTTTGGTTAACTGTTACTATATCTGTTTTTAATAGGTTTTTCACTATGTCATAATTTTTTCGTATATCTATATCATCATAGCCTGGAGAAAATCTTCTAGTACCCTGTCCGAATTGTTTCCTTAATTTTTCGTCAAAAGTACTATTTAATGCTTCTATCGCCTCAGATGCCCAGGCATCTAAAAGTGTAGAAATTAACGTATTTGAATTTGATATAAAATTATCTATATCTTTACCTAATGTTGAAGCAAAAAAAGTTATTAGCTTTACACCTTTAAAAGAATGGGGTATCAAGCTATTGGCTAGAATATCTACAGGCAGAGTATTAAAAACAACTTTTGGTTTGGATAATTCTAAACCATATAGGTATACATTGTTGATTTCTTCCTTCAATTTATCATTAATACTATGCGTTGTACCTTTAAAACCAGCTCTGAGTAGATAAAACCTTTTTTGAGGCATTATTTCAAAGGCCTCAGGAATATACACATCAGGCATTTTTAATCCTCCAAAATTTTCTTTGTAACCTAAATTATTAAATCTGCTAACTCACCCAGATTTTTTGCTATTATATCAGGTTTTATAGGAGTATTATCTAAATCTGTTAATTTTGCTTCTCCTGTTAGGACTAAAGTAGTTAAAGTGTTTGCATGTATTCCAATTAAAATATCGGTGTACAATCTGTCTCCTACCATACATGTTTTTTCTGGCGTTAATCCATAGTCATTTATAACCATTTCTAATATTCTTGGATCAGGTTTTCCAAATACTAGATCAGGTTTTTTGTTACAAGCCTGTGAGATAGTGCTCGCTATTGCACCGGTATCTGGAATAGGTCCATCTATGGTTGGGCAATTTAAATCTGGATTGGTCGCGATAAATAAAGCACCTCTACTTATAAAAACAGAGGCTTTTGCAAGTTTTTCGTATGTTAGTGTTTTATCAAATGTAACTACAACCATTTCAGGAGAATCTTCTACAATCTCATGATTATATCTTTTATACTCTTGAATAATTGAAGGTGTTCCAACCAAATAAATTTTCTTAGAGCCAAACTGTTTTTTAATGTATTCGGCTGTTGCAATACCTGCTGTATATATTTCTTTTTCTGAGATGGGATATCCAATAGATTCAAATTCTTCAATATATTCTTGCTTAGATTTATTTGAATTATTTGTTAGAAAAACAAGCTTTTTACCCTGAGTTTTTAAAAGATTAGAAAATTTTTGAGCACCATCAACAAGCTGTTTACTGACATAGAACGTACCATCAATATCTAATACAAATAACTCAACATTTTTAAGCCTTTTTATAGCTTCTTCATTGATCTTCAAGTTGCATCCTCCTAAAAAATATGTTATTTATAGTCACTTTAGAAATTCTAAAATGCGGAATTTAACTGATTTTTAATGTTGCGTGTTTGAAGTTGTTAGCTCCCAATTTCTAATTTGGTACTTGTATCAAAGAAAGGGTGAGGGCTTCGCCCTAGACCCGTTATAAATTCAAAAAAGCTCAAGTTATTCTATACTGATTCTTTATTTTTTAATAAGTAAACTCTTTTTATTATATAAGAAATTATGAATAAAACAAATAAGGTGACAACAATAGTTGGACCAGAGGGGATATCAAAATAATAAGAGGCTATGAATCCGAGTACAGAAGATACAAAACCGATTATTAATGATATTAAAATCATTTGATTGATACTTTTAGCAAATAACTTTCCTATTACTCCTGGGGTAATTAGCAAAGAAGTTATTAATATTATACCTATTATTTTAGCAGAAATAACAATTGTAATAGAAGTAATAATTAAAAAGGATAAATTAATAAAATCTACTGGCACACCAAATATTTGGCTTAACTTCTGATTGTAAGCGTAATATTTAAGTTCCTTATTAAAAAATATAATATAAAAAATTATTATTAAATCAAAGATAAATAGTAACTTTAGATCTTCATTATTAATCATCAATACATCGCCAAATAGAAAACTATCAATTTCCGGTACATATCCCTTTTTGAAAGATAATAATATGATTCCAACTGCCATTGATAGAGTTAAAAGCATACCAATAACGCTGTTTTCTTGAACTTTCTCTTTTTTACCAAGTATATGAATAGCTACTGCAAAAACAATTGCAACAATTAATGAGATAACATTCATATTTAGATTAAAGAATAAAGCGAAGGCTATTGCACCAAATGCAACATGTGCAGCTCCTTCTCCTATAAACTCCATTTTTTTTAGAACGATAAAATTCGATAGTAAAGAACTTCCTAAACCAGCTAGTATTGCTCCTATTAAGCCATTTCTTAAAAAAGGGTATTTAAGTATTTCCATCATGTTTATCGACCACCGCTTTCATAGTTCCGTTTAAATGTGCAAACAATTCAAAGTCTTCAGAGTATAATTCTTTTAAATCCTTCATGTTTATATCCCGGGTATTTTTATGACAATGAAGAGTTTTATTTAAACAAAGAATTCTAGTTGTTTCTTTAAATATCATATTAAGGTCGTGACTTACTAAAATTATTGTCATATTTTTTTCTTCTTTTAATTTTTTCAGAATATTTAATAATAGCTCTTGACCAGGTTTATCGATATTAGCCTCCGGTTCATCAAGTATTAGTATGTCGGGATCTGATACTAGGGCTCTTGCAATCATTACTCTTCTGTATTCACCACCCGATAACTTTCCTATTTGTCTATCATACAACTCTTCTATACTTAGTAACTGAAGAACCTCTTTTACCTTTTGGTAATGGTATTTCTTGAAACGTTTTATGGGTCCAACTTCTTTATATAGTCCTAATAAGACTAACTCATATACTTTCATAGGAAAAGTTGAAATAATTTCTTCAACTTGTGGAACATAACCTATTTTACCTTTTATTGAGACTTCGCCCGAATATTTTTCTATTTCACCAGTAATAATTTTTACCAAGGTTGATTTTCCTGCACCGTTTGGCCCAATTATTCCAACGAAATCCCCTTTATATATGTCAAAAAAAATATTTGTCAAGATCTGATTGTTGTTCACCGAGTAATTTAAATTATTAGCAGAGATAACAGGTTCATTTTTCATATGCTGTTCTCCTTATAATTTCGAACATATTGTATAAATATAAAGAATCGATATCAATTATTTGTTCTTTACTACCAATTGGGTCAAGTAATCCAATATTTAAATTAAGGTTTTTTGCAATAGTGTTTGCAGCTTTATCGCTCAATTGAGGTTCATTGAAAATGGCTTTTACGTTTTTATTTTTTGCGATTTCGCTTAATTCTATTATTTCTTTAGGTGTAGGAGGAACACCTGGTGTTGACTCCACAACTGCAGCAATTTTAATATTATACTTTTTTGCAAAATAATCAAATGAATTATGTACCACAAAAATATCCCCATGTACTTGTTTTGATTTCTCGTTTAAATAATTATCAAGTTTGACCATTCTGTTTGTAAGATAATCACCATTTTGTGAATAAAAAAAACTATTTTCGGGATCTAATTTTGAGAGATCTTCAACTAATCCGGGAATAATATATGTATATACTAGATATGGATCTAACCATATATGTGGATTGTACAATTCCTCGCTTTCATGGTTACTATTGAGAATATCCTCGCCTTCGTGATGGTGCATGCTTATAATTAATTCTTTTTCAGGTACATAGTCAGAGGCATAAATAATCTTGATATTATCTTGTTTTAAATTTTCTGTTAGTTTTGAAATAAAGATCTCTAAGTTTAAGCCGTTGAGAATTAATAAATCAGAGTTATATAAACTCTTTAGATTTTGTGGAGTGAGAGAGTAAGTATGAGGACTATTCCCAGCAGGGATTACTAGGTTTACAGTCCCAAGGTCTCCTATAATTTCCTTAACTATCAAATAATAGGGCATTATTGAAGTCGATACATTTAAAGAAAATGACAGAAATGCAAATAACACAAAAATGCTAAAAATTAACTTTTTTTTCATTTTTTCATCTCCTCCTGACAATTTTTACAGATTCCTTCAAAATAAAGTGTGTGACCAAGAACCTCATACCCCAAAGTATCTGTTATGAATTTGCTTATAGTTTCTGAATAACAGAGATTAAATCGTTCGAATTTTTTACACCTAACACAATAAATAAAATGAAAGTGACCAGACCCTTTATAAAAATAAGTAATTTTATCAGAAAAAACTATAGACCTTAACTTTCCATTCTTTTCAAAGTTTTTTAAGTTTCTATATATAGTCGACTTATCATATTCTCCATTTAGCAACTCATAAATATAATCAGCACTTAAAGGGACATCCTCATTTTGGAAAATATTTAGAATATCTCTTCTAGCTTTTGTGCTTCTCATTCTAATAATCACTCCCAAAATCTTTTGTTTTAAATTGCAAGTTGTTCGCTTTTGCAAATGAGTTGCAAATATTATATAACTATTTTTAAATATAGTCAATACTTCTTTTATGATATAATTGTTATAATTATATTAAATGTTTTGCTTTAATTAATGAAAAGAGGTGAGTATTATTAAAATATACGTTTCTTTTGATTTTGAGGGTTTAGGAGGAATCAGTCAGTGGGATGATGTTACAAAAGACAATAAAGATTACAAGCAAAAATATGCAGTTATACAGTTAAAGACACTTTTTGAACAATTACGAGATCATGAAGTTGTAATTTCTGATTCACATGATAAAGGAAACAATATTCCGTGGGAAATAACTAATGATTATCCTAATGTCAAGTTAATAAGCGGAGGGATTAGAAAATATTATATGATGTCTGGAATAGATGAATCTTTTGATAGGATGATTTTCTTTGGATATCATTCTGGAGTGGGAGAAATCTATTCTACAATGGATCATACCTATTCAAGCTCTTGTATACATAATATTTGGATTAATGGAAAAAAGATGAGTGAGACTCTAATAAACGCAGCTTATGGTGGTGTTTTTGATGTTCCTCTAGCTATGGTTGTTGGAGACGATAAGCTTAAAATGCAACTTGCACCATATTTCAATAAGATATATTATATTGAAACTAAGAAGTCTCTCGGAAGATATGCTGCCCAATTTAAACCGATGAAAATTCTCTTGGAAGAAATAAGTTCTACTACAAAATTGATGCTCAGTAAAGCTAAAGAGTATTTTGAGATTTTTAAATTTGACAAACCAATAGAAATGATTGTAGAATTATCTGATACTTCAAAGGCTGATATGGTAGAATCAATGCCATTGATTGAAAGAATAGATGGTCGAAAAGTTAAATTGCTGAGTGATGAATACAAAATGATATTTGAAGCCTTGTTAGCAATTACATATATTTGCAGTGTTAAAATTTAGATTTTTATAGAAAATAAATTTTCAAGAAAGAGGGAAAAAGCATGGATGAGCAACTTAATAAGTTAGCCCAGGCTAAAACAGGAGAATTTGATAGTACCGCTTCTCTTTCAAAACAAGAAGCTATATTTGCTGCAGGATGTTTTTGGGGTGTAGAGTACATGTTTAGAAAAGTTGTTGGCGTTATAGATGTAATTTGTGGTTACACTGGTGGATTTGTTGAGAATCCTACATACCAGCAGGTATGTACGGGAAAGACAGGGCATGCAGAATCAGTTTTAGTAATATATGATCCAAATATTGTTGGGTATGAAGAATTAGTAAGATATTTCTTTGAAATTCATGACCCAACTCAAATAGGTGGGCAAGGTCCAGATATTGGAGACCAATACAGAAGTGAAATTTTTTACCTAAATGAAGAACAAAAATCTATAGCGGAAAAAATTATTAAAGAATTGATTGAAAAAGGTATAAATGTTGTAACTAAAGTTACAAAAGCCTCTAAATTTTATAAAGCCGAAAACTACCATCAAAGTTACTATGATAAGACAAAGAAAGAACCTTATTGTCATTTTAGAAGAAATGTTTTTAACAAAGATTATATTAAAGTCATCATTTAGTTTATATAACAAATTTAAAAAAGTCTGGCTTATTATACGAAAGCCAGACTTTTTTATTTAGAAAATAATATTAATTTAGTTACAATTAAGATTAATATTTTCAAATTTATTCAATAACAGCGGACAAAGTTAATTATTTACGAATAAAGTTGAATAAGAAGTAAATGCTACGTTTTTCTGATTTGAAATTTCATTAAAAGAAATATATAATGATAATGAAAATCATTTTCGAAATAAAAAATAATTCGTGAAAATAAATTTCAAGAAATGGAGGAAAATCTGTGAAAACGTTGAAAAAGAATGCATTTATAGTCTCATGCCAAGCTGAAGAAGGAGAACCATTATTTGGGAAAGAGACAATGGTAAAAATGTCAATTGCAGCACAAATGGGAGGGGCAGACGCAATTAGAAGTCTTTATCCTGATGTTGTTAAGGAAGTAAAAAATGTAGTTAGCATTCCAATCATTGGTATTACAAAAAACAGAAATTTAAAGGGAGCTTTCATTACGACCACAAAGAAGGATATAGATGAATTAGTACAAGCAAAAGCAGATTTTATTGCATTAGATTGTACAAGAAGAGAAAGGCCAGAACCACTGCCAGAACTTTTTAACTATCTAAAGAGTAAATATCCCAACATTGGAATAATTGCAGATATTGCGGATATAGACGACGTAAAAAATATTATTCCATTAAAACCAGATTATATTGCGACAACCCTTTCTGGATACACAGACTATTCTATAAATAGGCCTTGCCCTGATTATGAATTAATTCGTGAGATTATTAAAATAACTGATATTCCTGTTATCGCTGAAGGAAACCTTTCAACTCCTTTAGAAGCTAGAAAAGCTATATTAAATGGAGCATATGCTGTGACAGTAGGAACAGCGATTACAAGGCCTCAGATAATAACTCAAAGATTTAAGGAATACCTTGCAGATTTTCAAGACGATGAATTATTAGCGGTTGGGATTGATATAGGAGGAACGTGGACAAGAGGAGTATTGGTAGATAGATTTGGAATAATTAAAGACAGTGATAAAGTTCGAACTGCTTCTACAGGAAAAGAAGTTATTTCAAATATGCTTTCTTTAATCAAGAAACTTAAAACAGAAGAAACTCATTTTCTAGGAGTAGCAAGTGGAGGAAGGATTGATTTCAAAACCGGAGTAGTAGGTTTTTCCACCGGATTAATTCCAGATTGGAAAGGCGTAGGTTTAGCAGATATTGTAGAAAAAGAATTTAATATAAGACCTATAGTTGATAATGACGCAAATTGTGCTTCATACTTTCAACATTTTATAACAGATGAAGATAATATGCTCATGATAACAGTTGGAACTGGGATTGGGGGAGGAATTATAAATGACGGAAGAATAGTAAGAGGTGCAAAAGGTGGAGGTGGAGAAATAGGACACATTATTTATCCTGGAAATACCAAAGAATGTTCTTGTGGAAAGGTTGGATGTGTTGAAACAATTCTTTCTGGAAGATATTTAAAAGAAAATATATATGGAAAAGAAGGAAAAGAAGTGTACAAGAAAATAAGAGAATACTCCAAAGTAATGGCTTGGTTTATTGATACCTTAAAAGCCACACTTGATTTTGATAAATGTTATTTAGGAGGAGTTTTGCCAAATTATGGAGATGAATTTTTGGAAAATATAAAAAATAGTTTTAAACAGATCAGTAATGAAAAAAATGCCGATTTTATAAACTACAGTGATCTAGGAGAATTTGCTGGAGCAAGAGGAGCCGCATTGCTATCTCTACATAAAGGAGAGATCTGAAATGTCGAAGATAGAAGCATTGATAAATTCGAGAATGCATAGTTTTACAAAGTCAGAAAAGAAGATTGCAGAATATATACTAAACAGTAAAAAAAGTGACATAACAAGAATGACTATAAGTGAACTCGCCTCAAATTCTGGAGTTAGTGAAGCAACTATCGTTAGATATGTCAAAAAAATAGGGTTTGAATCCTTTCAAGACTTTAAACTCAACCTTGTTTTAGATAATGGTGAAGAAGATGATATTTTAGAAGAAGAAAAAGATGTAACTATATCAAAAGACGATACCCCTCAAGAAATTTTAAGAAAGACAAAACTTGGCTTTTTACAGTCAATAGAAAATACTGATGCAATAATTGATATGAATAATTTTTTACAAGCAGTGAATTTTATTAGGTCTGCCAAAAAAATAGAAATTTACGGAGTAGGTTCTTCTTCTGCTGTTGGTAAAATTCTTCAGTATAAATTAACAAGATTAGGGTTTCCAGCTTATTCAATTGAAGATCCACACATGCAAGCTATTTCTGCAGCGACTTTAGGTTTAGGAGATTTAGCATTTGGAATAAGTCAAAGTGGTTCAACAAAAGATACTGTTGACTCTCTAGCTATAGCAAAAAAGCATGGGGCAACTACTATTTGCCTAACAGAACATGTAAACTCTCCTATAACAAAATATGCCGATGTTGTATTAGAAATATACTCAGGTGAAAACCCTGTTAAGACAAGTGCTGGAAGATCTATTTTAGTTCAAGTGTTCGCTGTTGAGTTACTGTCAGGCCTCTTATATTCAACAGAATATGAAAAGGCCATTAAAGTTGGAAAAGAAACTGCAAGTGCAGTTGTAAATAAATTGTATTGAGGAGAAGTAAGTCATGAGGTTTTGTCAATTTTAATTAAAAAATACTATGAATAAATTATTCAGAAAAAGTTTATGATTATTACAACTTTCTATAGTAATAATTTATCAACAAGATCTATTTTTTAGATAAAAATAACTGATAGAAAAATAATTTTTTTAGCCTTAAAAAATAATTACTCATCAAATTAAATAAATAAATAAATAAATAAAAAGATACTTTAAAGAAGGTCCAATTTATGGCCAATTTGGGCTAAAAATTAAGAGGAGGTTAAAAAACATGAAAAAGTTTGTTACGGTATTATTCTTGATTTTAACTGTTTGTACGATATCTTTCGCCGCAAAAACTGTTACAGTCGAATTTTGGACGTTGTCTTTATCAACATTTTCGGATTACATTAATGAAGTTATAAATAGCTTTGAAGCAGCAAATCCTGGTATTGAAATTGATTGGGTGGATGTTCCAATGGGTTCAATTCAGCAGAAGTTGGTAGCAGCTATAGCTTCAGGAAAAGCACCAGATTTGGTTAATTTGAATGCTCAATATGTCTTAGATTACGTAGCTAAAAATGCTCTACAACCTTTAGATGAGTACGTAACAAAAGAAGACAAGTTCCTTTACTGGGAAGGGTTGTGGAAAGGAACTGTAATAGATAACAAGGCATATGCAATTACTTGGTACGTAGGTCCATCTGGAGTGATGATTTATAATAAACAGCTTTTCGAAAAAGCGGGGTTAGATCCAAATAAACCGCCAGAAACTTGGGAAGAAGCAATAGAATATTCAAGAATAATAAAGGAAAAAACTGGAGCTTATGGAATTCAACCTAATCCTGGAGGAATTAACAACTTATCAGATGAAGGTATACAGCTTGTAAGTCCTGATGGGAAAAAAGCAACTTTTAATACTCCAGAAGCTGTTAAAAAGTTAGAATCGATGCAACAAGCTTTTAAAGAAGGACTTTTTCCACCAGATTTTATAATAGGTGATTGGCAGACAGGAACTCAAAAATATTCTGCAGGTGAATTGGCTATGTTTCCAGCTTCAACTATGATTAAACATATTCAAATTAATAGTCCAAGTATTTATGCAGTGAGTGATATAGCTCCAAGTCCTAGGAAAAAAAGTGGGGTTACTCGTTTAGATCCAATGAACTTAGCAGTTCCTTACAATGCAAAAAATAAAGAAGAAGCTGTAAAATTTGGGTTATGGTTAACTTCTCCATACTGGCAAATAGAATTTTCAAAATTGGCAACTATAGTTCCTTCAACAAAGATCACTTTGGAAACTGATCTTTGGTTTGTCGAAAGAGCAGAAGAAGATTTAAATATTAAAGCACAGATGATGAGTAATAGTAGTAAGTTAATGATGTATGCAGAAGATTCAACTGCGATTGGAAAAATCATAGGTGCATCTAAATACTCTGAATTCAAAAGAATATTAGATGAATATTGGCAAGCTGGTATAAAAGGTGAATATACTGCCCAAGAAGCTCTTTCCTTAGCAGAAAAAGAATGTAATAAGCTATTGGCTGAATGAAATTAAAAAAATTAAAGTGATAGGTGTTAATCTCACCTATCACTTTATAAATTTGAATATCGTGCCATGATCAGGAGGTGTCTTAATGAGATTAACTCGAAAAAAGCAACAATTAATTGTAATTATTGCTTTTTTATTGGTACCAATAATTTTGCTAGGTGTTTTTAGTTACTATCCAATTATTAAAGGAACTATATTATCGTTTGCAGACTACAATATGCTTACAAGTGAAATAAATTGGGTTGGATTAAAAAATTATCGCTGGCTTTTTAATTACAAATATTTTTATGTGTCTTTATTAAATACTTTAAAGTATTTAATAGTGGTTCCTTTCATTCAATTTGCTTCTATGGGACTTGCGGTTTTGGTAAATCAACAAGTTCCAGGTATAAAAATATTTAGGACCCTATTTTATGTTCCAGTAATTACCGGTAGTGTTATTGTAAGTATAGCTTGGAGATGGATTTTTGATGTAGATGGAATTTTGAATTATTTTTTAATGTCTTTACATCTAATAAAAGAGCCAATAATGTGGCTTTTGGATAAAAATATGGCGTTGTTTTCGTGTATGTTCGTAACTTTTTGGCGTGGTCTTGGTTATTATATGATTATTTATTTAGCGGGTTTGCAAAATATTCCTTCTGAACTATATGAGGCAGCTTCTCTAGATGGGGCAAATAGTTTTAAAAAGTTTACGAAGATAACCGTTCCTTTACTTAAACCCACTATGCTTTTATGTTTTATTTTATCTTCTATGTCTGCACTTCAAGTCTTTGAGGAGATTTTATTGTTAACTGAAGGAAAGTCACAAACCACTACGTTGATGTTTGAATTATATGACTTAGCTTTTAACAAACTAGAATTTGGAAAATCTGCAGCGTTAGCAATTGTGCTTTCAATTTTTTTAATATGTTTAACATTTTTGAATTTTAAAATATTTGGCTTAGGAGGCGAAAAAGAAAAATGAAAAGTTCATTAAGAAAAAAAAGAATCATATCATTAACGATAAAATATATAATTTTAATTTTATTAGTATTTTTTTTCCTATTTCCTTTTTTGTGGGCGTTATCTACTTCTTTAAAAACTGCAACGGATGTATTTAAATGGCCTCCAGAATGGATACCCAAGCCGATTAGCTTCGAGTCATACAAATATGTTTTAACCGAACTACCTATATTTAAATATTTTATTAATTCAATGATAATTACTATATTAGGAGTACTTTTTAATGTAGTTTTATCTTCGATGGCTGCCTACCCATTAGCAAGACTTGAATTTAAAGGTAGAAATTTAATTTTTTTCCTGATTATATTACCTATGATGGTTCCTATGCAAAGTACTTTAATTGTGAACTTTATTACTATTTTGCACCTAAATTTGTTTAATTCCTATATATCAGTGGTATTACCGACAGCTGTTAGCAGTTTTGGGATTTTTCTAATGAGACAAAATTACCTATCGATTCCACGCGAATTAGAAGATTCTGCGAAAATAGATGGTTGTAATGAATTCCAAATTTGGAGCAAAATTGCTTTTCCATTAGTCAAACCAGCAGCAGGAGCTTTAGCTATATTTTCTTTTGTGGCATATTGGAATTCGTTTTTATGGCCATTAATTGTTTTAAAAGATCCAAATAAATATCCTATCCAGGTTGGGATTGCTTATCTTAACAATATGTTTGCTCAAAATTATAGACATATTTGTGCTAGTTTAATAATAGCAGTTATTCCTATATTAATATTTTTCTTTTTCACTCAAAGATATTTTATAGAAGGCTATCAAGGGGCCTTAAAAGGTTGAAATATAATTCATTTATTTTATTGATTTTAAAAAAACATTATTTACAGTCTTTTGCTAATTATAAAAAATACTTTTATGGAGGTTATTGATTAAATGCCTAAATCAAAGATTAAATTTGGGAATCAATTCTTAAGTATGACATTTGATGGTTTAAGTGGCGAACTATTAGAACTTGTCAACATGAAAAATAGTGATAATTTGCTAAAAAATTGGAATCCTCTAAGAAATATGCCTTTTTCTATAAAATTAAAAACTAAGAATGGAAGTAATGTGTTGGTACAACCTCCAAATCGTAAGAATGTTATGAAACATAATACTCTTATGCCTAAAATTTCTATTCAAGAAACAAACAATGGTATTAAGCGTATTTTGATTGATTACAATAGTTTTTGGATAGAAGATCATCTTAGTTATATATCTGTAATTTATTCTGTAACAATCAAACCAGATAGTTGTGAAACTATTTGGAACATAGAAGTAAAGAACAATGAAACGAATTATCTAATAGAAGAAGTAATTTTTCCGATCCTATCTGGGATTTATCTTGGAAAAAGTTGGGAAGATGACGTTTTAGTGTTTCCTTTTAATGCTGGAGAAAAGATAAATAATCCAATTGAAGCTTATGAAAAAGGGTCAAGTACTATTGGATGGAAATGGCAAGAATATAAATATCTTTACTCAATAGATGGGATAGAAACTCAAAAAGATTCTGATGATTTTTTTTATAGACAATGTGATTATTCAGGGCCGTTATCAATGATGTGGCTTGACTATTTTGATAGTGAGGGAGGGTTATATCTTTCATGTTACGATGATAAGTTTATGATTGGAAGTCTAAGAGCGGAAACTTTGGGTAAAAAAAGACCTGGCATGGGATTTTCAATAATAAAATACCCTCAAATAAAAAAAGGCGATATTTGGAAATCTCCTAGTTATGGTTTGGCGATACATGATGGAGATTGGCATTGGGCTTCAGATAGTTATAGAAAATGGAGAAATTCTTGTAAAAGTGTAAAATTATCAATTCCAGAATGGTTTAAGCGTAGCACAGCCTTAGTTGCACATTATGATTTTAAATATCAAAATGGTGATATTGTCCATAAGTTTAAAGACATTCCAAAAATATATAAACAAGCTATTAAAATGGGGGTAGATCACATTTTAATATCGGGTTGGCACAAAGATGGATTTGATAATGGTTTTCCACAATACACCCCAGATCCAGATTTAGGAACAGAGGAGGATCTCAAACAAGCAGTCAGATTTATAAGAAATTTAGGAGGTCATGTAACATTTTATATAAACAGTCAACTATGTAATATTAAATATGAAGATAAAAAAGAACTTATTGAAGAATGCTCTGTAATAAATAAAAAAGGAGAAATTGAAACCACAAGTTATGGCGACGAGTCAATAACTTTCAGCGTAATGTGTAGTAATGCTGATAAATGGGAAGAATATTTAATAAATGTTGTGGATTACCTTGTGAATATTATTGGAGCAGATGGCATCTATTTTGATCAACTTGGAATGGCTAAACCACAATTTTGTTATAATGAGAAACATAACCATCATATTGCTGATTGGAATAAAGGATATAGAAATTTAATATTAGATTGTTTACATACATTTCAAAATGAAAAAGGCAATGATCCTATTTTATTTTTGTATGAAGGAGTAACTGATATTCATGGTGAATATATCTCAGCTCAACTTATATCCACTTTTTTCTATTATCATTGTGGAGCTTATCCAGAACTTTATAAATATACTTTTCCAGAACAGATTTTAGTCGATATGGTTTACCCAAGAAAAAATTTATCTATGCGTCCAGTACATATTGCGCAAGTATCTAGAGAAATGATAAATAAAGCTTTTATCTTAGGATCATATTTTTGGATTTATGATCTTGAAGAAGATAACACATTTAAAAATGATCCAGAACAATACGAGTATTTAAAAAAAGTAATAGATCTAAAAAATGTGTGGTTGAATTTGTATGGACAAGGTATATTTAAAGATACAGTAGGAATTGAAGTAAATGATAATGGTATTTTAGCAAAATTATATTATTTAAACGATAGTTCAAATCTTATAACAATTGCAAATGCAGCTATGAAAAAAGAAGGAAAAGTTAAATTTTATTGTGACCCTTCAAAGGTAAAAATAGTAACTTGTAATTATTTAAATGAGCCTAATTATCCAATTGAATTGGTTTGGATACCAAAAGAAGAAAGTGATAAGAAATACATAGAAATAGTAATTCCTAACTATGAGTTAGCTTTGATACATATAGAATTCTATGAATAAAATGAATGTATATTTTGATTTTTAGTATCATTACAAACTTTTGATAACAAGGTATTTTTTGAATTTAAAAATACATTTTTGGAGGTAATTCAAATGTATCTTGCACAAGATTTAGAAAAAATTGGATTTTTAAGACATTTAATGCTAATTGGTAGCAGTTATGAAGAGATTGATTATTATCCTTATTTGTCTTCAATAGGTAACAATTTTGAACCTAAAGAATGGCTATTTGATTCTTTTGTACTATTTCCAAATGTGCAGCATTTTTCCTTGGGTGCTGATATAAATATTGGAACCACAATGAGTGGAGAAGGGGATTTTTATGCAGTACCATGTCCAAATCCAGGTAATAAAGAAGCATGGCTGACTGCAATTGATAGTTTAATTTGTGGAGCAAATACAATATCCACAACTATTGAAGAATTATCAAAGATAATAGGAAAACCAGAAAGAAAAAGGAACCTAGTTGTTATGTTACCTTACCCTGGGGTAAATCAATGTAAATTTGGAATGATTAATGGTGAGAATCTGAATTTTTCTGTATTAGGGCAAAATTTAACACATGCAACAGAAGATAGATATATTGCATGTAAATGGTTTGTAGAAACTTTTATGGCTCAATGGAAGAAAGAAGCAATTGATAATCTAAATTTATTAGGATTTTATTGGCCATTTGAAACCGTTTATAGAGGTTGGAATGTAGATGATCATTGGTTATTAAAAGAGATTCATAGATATATAAATGTATCATATAAGAAAAAATTATTTTGGATACCTTTTTGGGCGAGTTATAATGTTCATTTACTTGATGATTATCAAAACTATTATTTTGATGCAGCTTTTTTACAACCTAATTATATGTTTTACGAAAAAATAAAAGGAGTCGAAGAAGCTGCCGAAGCCGCAAAAAAAAGAAATGCAGGTATAGAGATGGAATATTTCCTTAATTTAAATGAACCGATTAAAGTATCCCAAGAACGTCATAAAAGATTTAGAGAATATTTAAATGGTGGTGTTAAGTATGGTTATATGGATGCAGCATGTGCGTGGTTTGTTGGAGGAAAGATTGGAGAAATGTTAAAAGATCCGATTGAATTTGAATTTTATCAAGATATAGTTGATTTTGTACATAAAAGATACAAGATAAAAAATATAATCTAAATTTATATAGTTGGAGTTTATAATTATATTATTTTCTTAGTACAAGGAGTAATTGATGTTGAAAATAAATATTTTGGATCTATTAAATACTTTTGAGAGTATTGGAATTAGAAAGGGAGATACACTTTTGGTACATAGTTCATTATCAAGTTTTGGTTACGTAGAAGGTGGGACACAAACTGTTATTGAGGCTTTATTGGCTTCCGTGGGAATAAGCGGAAATGTTTTTGTTCCAACACTTACAGGTAAACCAAGTGATGGTCCAACTAATCCTCCAGTTTTTGATGTGAAAAAATCTCCTTGTTGGACTGGTAGAATTCCTTCTGAGTTTATGAAATTACCTGATGCTAAAAGAAGTTTGCATCCTACTCATTCTGTTGCAGGGATAGGTCCTTTAGTAGATTATTTGATTAAAGGTCATGAAGATTCATTGACGCCTTGTGGAAAAGATTCACCCTACATAAAAATAGCTGAAATTGGAGGCTACATTTTGTTGCTAGGGGTAACAATGGATTCTAACACGACTATTCATTCAGCTGAAGAACTAGCAAATGTGTCTTATCATTTACAGAAAGAAAAGGCAGAGTGCACTATTATAGATCATAGTGGAAATATACTAAAAAGAAAACTATATCTTCATAGATGGGGAACACCAAGATACTTTCAAAAAATAGAAGAGCCTCTTGAAAATTTACATATATTAACTCAAACAAGGTGTGGTAATTCGGTGATTAGATTAATAAAATCAATGCCGATGATTGAATGGTTGTACAAAAAATTAATACAAAATCCAGAATATCTTATAAAGGAGAGTTAGATATATGAGGATAGTTTATTTGCCATTAGATGAAAGATTTTGCACCAGAGAATACTTTTTAATGTTCACAAAAATTGCCGGGTTAGACATATTAACTCCCCCCAGAGAACTATTAGGTTCTAAAAAAGTGCCTGCTGATACTGATGCTTTAGAAAATTGGCTTTTAGAAAATGTCAAAACAGGAGATAGTCTGATTATCTCTTTAGATACTCTAATTCATGGAGGATTGATTCCCTCACGAATAAATTTAATCCGTTCGGAAACTATACGAGACAGATTGAAAATTTTTTCTATTTTAAAAGATAGGAAAGTAGAAATATATCTTTCAACTACAGTAACAAGGATTCCAATATATAATTCTGCAGATGAAGAACCCGATTATTGGGAATATTATGGTGAAACATTAAGCGATATGTCGAAAGAATTTGCTAGATATTTAGAATCAAATAATATAGAGAATTTATCTTATAAAGATATTCTTCCTGAGTTTTTAAGTGAAAATGAAGAAAGATATCAACATATCCCTAAGTGGATGATTGAAGATTTCTTTTGGCGAAGGGAAAGAAATTATAATATTATACGAGAAGTCATAGAACTGGTGAATGAAGAGATAATAGACTTTTTAAATTTAACCTTGGATGATAATTCTGCTGGTAGCCTTTCTGTATATGAAGCGCAGCAGCATAGGAATTTTGTAAAAAAATTAGGCTTAGAAGAAAAAATTTCAGTTCATCCTGGAGCAGATGAAACTTCTCTTACCCTTTTAAGTAGATTTTTGTGCTCAAAATTTCAATACGCTCCTTCTTTTGAATTATTTTATGTACATCCAGAATCAATAAATTTAATTCCTCCATATGAAGGTTATCCTTTAAAAGAAAGTGTGGAAAATCATATTAAAGCTGCAGGTGCACAAATTAAATCAAATGGTGAAATACTGCTTCTACTTAATAACACAATCGATTATAGCAAATACGAAGTTATTTATCAGGATGAAGTAAAAGTTAATGAAGAAGAGTATGAAAAGATTTTAATGCAAATTTTGAAAGAAAATAGAATTGTAGGAATTGCAGATATAAGGTATGGAAATGGAGCGGATAAGAGATTAGTAGAAAAACTATTAAAAGAATCCTTAGATTGGAAAAGAATGAATTATGCAGGATGGAATACAGTGAGTAATACCCTTGGAACAGTAATTATACATTCAATTATTCAATATTTTGGTGAAAAAGGGTATCTAAAATTAGATATGGAAGAACTTTTAAAATTACAAGCTATCTTTTTTATAGAACATTGGGGATACCAAGCTGACATTAGGCAACAGTTACGAAAAGATTGCGTAACTAAAGGATGCAATGTTTGGACGCTTATGCCTGCAGAAAAGTGGGCAGAAGAATATACTTGTTCAAAATTGTTACCTTACAAAAATGCAGTAGAAAAAGCTTTACGTAAAAATTGGGAAATGAAGGTATTTTTTCCATGGCATCGTAGTTTTGAAGTGGGAATAATATTATCCTAAATTTAAGATGTGAAATCTGAAAAATAATAAAAGGGAGGAATAATATCCTCCCTTTATTCATTTGATGTTAAGGTTTTTCCAATTTTTAAAATACCTGTATCTGTGATTTCAAGAAAGTGAGTTTTGGTATCATGAGCACAAAGTCTGCAACCATCTATTCTAAACAATCTAACTACCTCTCCAATAGGTTTTTCATATATTTTTGCCGCATATTGTGACATTATCAATTCTTTCGCTAGAACCATTGTTCCATCTACGATATGTCCAACTGCATAACCTCCTGCAGCTTCAGAAGTTAAATCTTCATGACCGGATCTTTTTTGAGAAACTAAGAGAGCAGTTTGACGATGTTTTTTTAGAAAATTGTAAATTCTTCTTATAACTGTTCTTGCCAACATTTCTTTATTTTCATAAAAACCAGTTACCGAATCAATTATTGTAATGGTAGCGCTATATTTTTTTATTACATATTCAAGAGTTGCCAAAAGATTAGGAATATTTTCACGTAATAAACTATAAGAAGCAGCATCAATTAATATTATATTATTCTCAATTTCTGAAAATTCAATCCCCATAGCCCTTGTTCTTTCACTAAGAGAAACTGCAACAAATGCAGCAGGAGTTTCTGCTGTTACAAATATTACATTTCTTCCATTTTCAGCTTGCTTAACTGCAAATTGCTCAACTAACAATGATTTGCCAGTATCAGAAGAACCAGTTATGTTAAATACGCTAAAAGAAGGTATTCCTCCTAAGGATTTCTTTACTACCTTTTTATTAATTATCTCTGTAGTAAAGAAAAGGTCATCCAACCCTTCAACTCCAGTGGCTAATCCTTCTATTTTCGGAGCTTCTTTTAATGCATCTGAGATTTGACTTATTCCTTCAAATACAACCTTTGGCTTTTCAAATTCAAGTTCATCCATTGCTTTTTCACCCCCTATCTTACAATATAATAGGGGTTACTCATTTTTTTCAAGCATGCTATAGGCTAGTTTAATTATCGACCCTGCAGTGTGACCTTTGAGGTTCTTTCCTTCTTCTTCCATAAAATCCTTTAATTTACTAATTCTTTCCTTGGCGTATTCAGGATCAGCTTGTAAAATATTCCTAACTGTTTGTTTTGTAATTCCAAGTTCTTTTGCAATTTCTTCGTCAGTTTTATGGTATTCTTCTTTTAAAACTACAGCAAAAGCAGCTCTTGCTAAAGCTGGTAACCAAGTTAAGGATCTATATTCACATAACTGTTTTAGCCCACCAACTAATTCAATAGCTTTTAAAAATACCTTTTGAACCTTTTCTTCTGGACTAATGTTGATTATTTCTTCTTCCTTAACCATACCCTCACCCTCCTTTGAAGGCTACTGGTTGGTGTTTTTATCATTTTCCTGCAAGAAGATTCCCACTTCTGTAAGTGGGTGATGAATTGCAGTTATAAAACATACTAAATCCTTTCCTAAACATATAGTGCTTAACTAAATCTGTTTTAACTGGCTTAGACATTTCCATTAGCTTAATATATTCACCTTTGTTCTGTACACCTTGAACTGAATATTTTTTGCTCTCAAAGGTAACAATATCTTTAGGCTGATAAGCGTACCTTTGCTTCCGAATATTTCTTTTGCCTTTTCATTTTTTAGCTCCACGATACTTATGAAGATTTTCTTCATTTAAGTTTTTGTTCCGTGTCCTTCTACCACAGAAAAGCTCTTGTCCTGTTTTAATAGACTTATCTCTTATATCAACATATTTTGCATCATAGAACTTTTCGAGTGAACGATTGTTTCTCCTAATTTGCTCAAAATAGATAGGTTCTATTCTCTGTTGATTAATTCCACCTGCTATGCAAAATGCATCGTTATAATGTGTCTTTTCCAAACCAAGACTTACTCTTTTGGATTTTGTAATATAACCGTAAGTGTAGTCACACATCAGCGCATTGACCAATTTCCATCTTATAGTAGACATAAATGTTGCGTCCTTTAATGGTTTTTGAACAGGCTTCATTCCATACAATTTACCTCCATCAAGGTAAGTCAGGCCGAAGCCTGTAGGTCCACATCGCCAATGTTATAGCAGGTTTAATGGTAACAGCACTTCTCCTACCCCTCAGAGATGTTTAACCATTACCCTCAGAGCATGGGACTTGTGGAGCATCCCACGGTGACTATATATTCTGCTATAACTAATCATTAGCAAAAACTAATGACATAGGCTAATCAACCGAGCTTGTATTTCTACAAGCCTCCGCCTCTAGGGGCGGTGGGTAATTGACTATCTTTCCAATTGATATTTTATCATTGAATACAAAAAATGTGTGACTGTTATTAATTTTTTATTTTCTTTTTTAAATCTAGTTAACAGTCAAAAAATTTTTATCAAAGAATTCTAATGCTATTAACAAATAATTACTTTAGAGGAAATTGTATAAAAACTAATTAAAAATAGATTACTATTTATTTTCTAGCAAGTATATAGTAGTGGCAACTTCTTGATCCGTCGTTTTTTATATCTTCTACATAAAGCAACTTTTGAATCTCAAAATTAGAAAGAAGCATTTTTGCCTCTTCTTCGTTTACAAAATAATGAGGAATGCCTTTTTCTATTCCATCTTGTTTAATGATCGTATTTTCATCGATTTTGTAATTTATATTTTTTAAGTAAGAGGTGTTGTTTTTAGAATTTAGAGTCACAAATAATTCTCCTGTGGGTTTAAGGACGCGCTCAATTTCTGAGATAACCTTCTTAATACCCTTAGAATCTGTGTGATATATGACATGGAATGAAAATACTGCGTCAAAAGTAGAATTTTCAAAGGACAAAGAGTGCATATCACATAATCTTACGTCAATTTTGTAATCTTTTTGTTTGCAAATCGCTTCAAACTTCTCGATTGCGCTTAGTGATCCATCTACAGCAGTAACGTTAAACCCTTGTTCATAGAAATATAATGAGTTCCTTCCAAGGCCACAGCCAAGATCTAAAATCTTGTTTTTATTTTCCTTTTTCCAACGGGTGGAAAGGGGGTATACCACAGGAGCAGGAGTTACCCAACGATCCTCATTTATGTTATTCCAATCCCATGCACCATTAATGAGATTTTTATTTTCCATTTCTTTCGCCTCTACTTAAAATCTTTTATCATCATTAAATAAGCCACCTATGAATCCTCTACTTATATTTCTAGATTCATCTTTACTTGTGAAATGAGCTGCTTGAAGTACTCTATCTGCGAGTCTAGAAAAAGGCAAACTTTGAAGATAGACTTTTCCTGGACCAGTTAATTGAACCAAGAAAATTCCTTCACCACCAAAAAGTGCGTTCTTAAAGCCACCCACAAACTTAATATCATAATCAACTGTTGTAGAAAATCCGACTACACAGCCAGTATCCACTCTCAATGATTCACCAGGTTCCAAAAATTTTTCTACAATAGTTCCTCCAGCATGAATAAAAGCCATTCCATTGCCCTCTAATCTTTGGAGAATAAATCCTTCACCACCAAATAAGCCTGCTCCGAATTTCTTTACAAACTGGATTGTGATTTCAATGCCATTTGCAGAACACAGATAACTATTCTTTTGACAGATAAATTTGCTATTAAAGTCAATCAAATTGACTGGAATTATTTTTCCAGGGTAAGGAGCAGAAAAAGCTACTCTACTCTTTCCTGAACCCGAGTTAACAAAATTAGTTATGAAAAAGCTTTCACCAACAATTGCTCTTTTAAAACCTTTGAATATTCCTCCTTCAGCTTTGGTTTGCATTACAATATCATTATCCATATACATTAAAGCACCAACTTCTGCTCTAACTCCTTCTTGAGGATCTAATTCAATTTCAACTAATTGCATATCGTCTCCATAAATTTTGTAGTCGATTATATCGGCCATTTTTTATTACGCCCCCTTTACAAATATGATTAATACGTTTGATACGTTAAAATTTTTATAAATATATTTTTCATAAAAGTATTAGAAAATCTTCTATTTTTGACTTATATTATATATTAAAAAAATTAAATACACAAATTTTATAAAAAACAGGAAAACATTAAAAGACGAGAATATTTAAAACAACTACTTTTTTAACTAAATCTTATTGATTTTTTTATAATTTGTGTTATAATAATAATGAGGATTCATCTAGTAAATTAAACATGAGGATAAATGCCGAGGGCTCCTGCCCTCGAGATTTTTTATAACTAAAGCTACTAAGTTTGTGATTAGAATCTAGTAGCTTTATAATTTTAAATATGAGAAGATTAAATTGAAATGTACTAGGCCTTTTTCAAGATTAAAAATTGCTAGAAAGAGAGTGACATAAACAAGGAGGGTTTAACATGCTTTCCAACGAAGAGATAAGACAGTTAATTTGGGAAAAATCAAATGAAGTCGCTGTAAAAATGGGACTAGAGATCTTTGATATATCAATAAGAGGGACTCGAAAAAATAAGACTGTCGAAATAATTATTGATAATCTAAGTGATTATGTTTCAATAGGTGATTGTGAAAGATTTTCTAGGGCTATAGAACCGTGGTTAGACGAATTAAATGTTTTTGACAGCAGTTATGATTTAGTGGTTAGCTCTCCAGGACTTAATAGAAAATTAAGAGATAGAGACGATTATATTAGGTTTAAAGGAAAACTTGCAAAATTCACCCTAAAAGGGGATGAGGCTAAAGTAATAACGATAGTAGGATATATTAATGACGTTAATGATGAAACATTGAAAGTAATAGAAAAAGAATCGCAAAAAATAATTGAAATTCCTCTAAATAACGTTGAAAAAGCTAATTTAGAGATTGATTTTTGAATAAAAGTTTTTAGGAGGTGGATTAGGTGAATTTAAATTTACTAGAGGCTATAGATTCTTTAGAGAAAGAAAAAGGGATTAGTCGCGATTATCTAATTGATATTATAGCTAAATCGATCAAAAGCGCATACAAAAAAAACTATGGAGCCAAAAATGTCGAAATAGATATAGATAAAAATCTTACAAGATTAAATGTTTACCAAGTATGGAATGTTGTTGAAGTTGTCGAGAATCCCAAAGAAGAAATTTCTTTAGAAGAAGCGAAAAAGATAGATCCGAAAGTTGAAGTTGGAGGGGTTATAAGAAAAAAGGTCAATCTGAAGAAAGATTTTAACAGGATAGCGGCTCAAACTGCCAAACAAGTTATTCTTCAAAATCTAAAAGAGGTCGAAAAGAAAAAATTGTTTGAAAGATATTTGCCTTTAAAAAATAAGATATCAACAGCTGAGGTAGTAAGAGTTACAGACAGCTATGTGGATATTAGAATCGGGAAACTTGAAACTAAACTTCCTGATAAAGAGATGATTCCTGGAGAAACATTTAATAAAGGAGATTTAATTAAAGTATATATAAAAGATATTCAAAGTACATCCAAAGGGCCAAGAATAATGGTTTCTCGAACCGCTCCAGAATTTATCTGTGAACTTTTAACAAGCATTGTTCCGGAAATTGATGAAGGAATTGTTAAGATCGTTAAGATAAGTAGAGAACCAGGGATAAGAACCAAAGTTGCTGTAACAAGCACTGTTCCAAACGTTGATGCAGTTGGTGCGTGTATAGGAGAAAAAGGATTTCGAATAAATGAATTATTAAAAGAAATTAAGAATGAAAAAGTTGATATAATTGAATATTCCGATGATCCAAAGATTTTTATCAAAAATGCATTAGCCCCTGCTGAAGTTAAAAATATCACATTAAATGAAGAAGAAAGAACCGCTTACGTATATGTTCCAGAGAATCAATTTTCTTTGGCAGTCGGAAAAGGTGGTCAAACAGCACGTCTCGCAGCAAAAATTACTGGATGGAAAATTGATATTCACCCCTTAAGTTAAAAAATAAAATATATAGCCATGAAGTTGCCGTGTGAATTAAAAATATCACACGGCAATTTTTTTATACTTGACTTAGAGTTAACTCCATATTATATAATTAAAAAAATGTTAAAAAATAATGCTTAATTTAACTAGAAAAATAAAATAAAAATAAAAAGCACTTGACATGGAGTTAACTCTATGGTGTATGATTAAATTAACAAGAGTGAAAAATTTATTTAAAGGGGATGAAAATCATGAAAAGATGCGAAGAACAAGATAATTTCATAACAATAATTCGAAATGGTTCACAAGAACCATTTAAGGGTCCTGAGAAATGGTTTACTAGAGATGTTATTGTTGAAAATCTTTTTCCAGAGAATAATCTATTCCCTTATAGTGGAAGTTTAGTCAAATTTCAGCCTGGAGCCAGAACGGCTTGGCATACCCATCCTATCGGGCAGAGATTGATTATAACTAAAGGAGTTGGGTGGGTACAACAATGGGGTGAGCCAATCGAAGAGGTTAGAGAAGGTGATGTTGTTTGGTTTCCTGCTGGTGTTAAACATTGGCATGGTGCAACACCTACAAGTTCAATGTCACATATAGCACTTTCAGGTGTTTATGAATCTCAAGCAGCAGTATGGATGGGGTAGATTAACAACTAATGTCTCATTATTTAATGGGTTTAAATGCTGGACTAACTGAAGATCAGTTAATGGGTAATAATATCTGTTCTTGAACTTGAAATAGGCCATGAAAAGACACAAAATGCTTATCAATTATTAAATATTACTTTAAAAGATAAAAATTTAAAACAAAAGGAGAATAAAAAATGAACCATTTTATTTATCACAATCCAGTTAAAGTATATTTTGGAAAAGATCAACTTTGTCATCTTGGTGAAGAATTAAGTAAATATGGAAAAAGAGTGCTTCTAACCTACGGAGGAGGATCAATAAAAAAGATAGGACTGTATGATAAAGTTGTTAATGAAATTAAAAAATCAGGATTAGAATTGTATGAACTTTCAGGAATCCAGCCAAATCCAAGAATCGATTCTGTAAGAAAAGGGGCACAAATATGTAAAGATATGAAAATAGACGTTCTTTTGGCTGTTGGGGGAGGCTCAGTATTAGATGCAACAAAGTACATGGCTGCAGGAGCTTGCGTAGACTTCGATCCCTGGGATTTCTTCAGTAAATGTGCTCCAATAGAAAAGGCGCTTCCTGTGATTACTATTCCAACACTTGCAGCTACCGGTTCAGAAATGAATGATGGAGGCGTGATAAGTAATCCTGAAACAAAGGAAAAAATAGGCCGTTCTTCACCTAGGTTGTTCCCAAAGGTTTCCTTTTTAGATCCTACTAATACTTTTACAGTAAATTCTTATCACACAGCCTGTGGTTCAGTAGATATAATGTCACATATAATAGAGGTTTATTTTACTCCAGAACCTGACTTATACATGCTAGACACTGTTATGGAGGGTCTTATGAGAACAGTTATTAAATATGCCCCTATTGCTTTAAAAGAACCAGATAATTATGAGGCTAGAGCAAATCTGATGTGGACCTCTTCGTGGGCTATCAATGGGTTTATAGATGGCGGAAAGCAACATGAATGGAGTTGTCATTCGATGGAACATGAATTGTCAGCAATTTATGATATCACTCATGGACTTGGTCTTGCTATTCTGACTCCTAGATGGTTAGAATACTGTTTAGATGAAAACACTGTAGGAAAATATTATCAATTTGGGACGAATGTTTTTGGTATTGATCCCAAAATCGAACCTATGACTGTTGCAAGAAAAAGTATTGATATGTTGTCTGAGTTCTTCTTTGATACATTGGGATTAGAAAGCACCTTTTCCAAAATAGGAATCCAAGAAGAAGATTTTTCTTTTATGGCAAAAAGAGCATGTGGAGGCAAAATTATAAAAGGCTTTAAGCCCTTAGGACAAAAAGATATTGAGGAAATCTTTAAAATGTGTTTGTAATTATAATTTAAATAAAATCCAAGCTAGGAGATATTAACGTGAAAAGAAAAGAACTTATAAATTTTAATTTATCTGCTGTGTTTATTGCTTTAGGACTTATTTTACCATTTTTAACAGGTCAGATTCAACAAATAGGTACTATGTTACTTCCTATGCATATCCCTGTTCTTTTGTGTGGATTAATTTGCGGATGGAAATATGGATTATTTATAGGCTTTATTCTGCCACCTCTTCGTTCGGTTATTTTTGGGATGCCTCCTATGTTTCCAACGGCTATTGCTATGGCGTTTGAACTTGCTACTTATGGAGTAGTGATTGGATTTTTATACCAAAGATCTAATAAAAAATCTGTAGCTTCTGTTTATCGTTCTATGATAGGTGCTATGATATCTGGAAGAATAGTTTGGGGTCTCGTTATGATGGTAATTTTAGGAATAAGAGGAAACATTTTTACATGGAAGATGTTTATAGCGGGAGCATTTTTAAATGCTATACCTGGAATTATCCTGCAGCTAGTCCTTATTCCTTCTATTATGGTAATACTTGACCGAACCAAAATGATTCAATTTTCCAAAAAAGTTAAATCTGAGGTGGAAGGTTCAGAAAATTAAAGCCTGTAATTGTATAAAAAGACAGGAAGGTGAAAATTGTGGAAGAAGAAAATAAAAAGATTTTGATTGCATATTTTTCTTGGGATGGAAACACCAAAATAATAGCTCAAAAAATTCAAGCTCAAATTAAAGGAGACCTTTTTGAGATAAAATGTGCTAAACCTTATTCTAGTAACTACCAGACAGTTCTAAAAGAAGCAAAAAGAGAACAAAAAGATCGAGTAAGGCCTAAACTTGTTACACATGTAGAAAATATGGAGGAATACAATATTATTATACTTGGCTATCCAAATTGGTGGGGAACAATCCCCATGCCTATTGTTTCTTTTCTTGAAGAATATGATTTTTCTGGAAAAACTATCTTGCCATTCTGCAGTCACGGAGGTGGTGGATTAGGCAGAAGTGTATCTGATATAACTAAACTTGTTCCTAATGCAAGAGTTGGTAGTGGACTAGCTATTCACTATTCTGGTGGTTTGGATCTTGATTCCAAAATCAAAAAATGGTTAGAAGAAAATATCCAATAAACTGCACCCAGATTGATATAAAATTATACTTATTATTGATTTTATATTGAGACTAAGGGGAAGCCCTCTGTGTTAGTACAAAGTATCAAAAGTTCAAATAAAATAATAGTTTATTAAGTTTCTGAATTTATAATTATGAAAAAGGAGGAAAAGATGATCTACAAAGAATTTAAAGACAAAAAGTTGTCGGCCCTTGGTTTTGGTGCAATGCGTCTACCTATTATTAATGGAAATTATAGCAGGATTGATGAAAAGAAAACTCTAGAAATGATTGATTATGCAATTTCAAAAGGAATAAATTACTTTGATACTGCATGGGGATACCATGATGGAAATTCAGAAATTATAATGGGTAAAATCTTAAGTCAATACCCTAGAGAAAGATACTACCTAGCCACTAAATTTCCTGGTTACGATTTGTCAAATATGACAAAAGTTGAAGAGATTTTCGAAACACAGTTAAAAAAATGTAATGTAGAATATTTTGATTTTTATTTATTTCATAATGTATGTGAGATGAATATAGATGCTTATTTAGATGAAAAGTATGGTGTTTTTAAGTATCTTATGAAACAAAAAAATGAGGGGAGAATTCATCATCTTGGTTTTTCCACTCATGGCAGTTATTCTACAGTAAAACGTTTTTTAGAATCATATGGAGATAGTATGGAATTTGCTCAAATACAGCTTAATTACTTTGATTGGTTTTTTCAGGATGCAAAATCTAAAGTTGAATTGTTTAAAGAGTATTCAATCCCTATCTGGGTGATGGAACCTTTACGTGGAGGAGAGCTTGTAAGCTTATCAAAAGATCACACTGAAAAACTAAAAAAGTTGCGTCCTAATGAGTCTGTCGTTGCCTGGGCATTTCGTTTTCTTCAATCAATCCCAGAAGTTAATATGGTGCTTTCAGGAATGTCAAACTTACAACAATTAGAAGAAAACATAAAAATTTTTGAAAAAAATAGACCGCTTAACGAAGAAGAATTAGCAACACTTTTGAATATTTCAAAGGAAATAATCGGAATAAATGGGGTTCCATGTACTAAGTGTCGTTACTGCATAGAACAGTGTCCACAAGAATTAGATATCCCATATCTAATTGAGTTATATAACGAATATTCTTTTACAAAAGATGGTTTTGATACTCCAACTGCGCTGATGGCTCTTCCTCCTGAAAAACGTCCAAGCGCTTGTATCAGTTGTAAAAGCTGCGAAAGCGTGTGCCCTCAGCAAATCAACATTTCTGAAATATTAGCAAATTTTGCAAAAAAAATTGGTCGATGAAAAATAGATACGTTAGATTAATCATTTTTCATAAACTAAAAAATTATTTTTAGTGACTTTAGAAATGAGAATTTTCTAAAAATGGAATTTTGAATTTAAAATGGGTCTAGGGCGGAGCCCTCTCCCCCTCCTTTGGTACAAATACCAAAAGAATTTTTTATTATTGTTTTTGAATTTATAACGGGTCAAGGGCGGAGCCTCTCCCTCTCCTTTGGTACAAGTACCAAAAGAATTTTTTATTATTGTTTTTGAATTTATAACGGGTCTAGGGCGCAGCTCTCTTTCCTTCCTTCGGTACAAATACCGAAAAAGTTAAAAAAATAAGAATTAGTGAGAATTAGAAGTGGGGAGGTATTTTTGGAGAAACTAAAATTCAAAACATTTATAGAATCTGTGTTTTAGAATTTCTAAAGTGGGTAAAATTATTTTGATTAGGAGGGATTAAATATGCAAAAAGTAACTTTAAATAATGGTGTTGAAATGCCTATACTCGGGTATGGTGTTTATCAAATAGATCCAAAAGAATGTGAGAGGTGTGTACTCGATGCCATTTCAGTAGGATACCGCCATATTGATACCGCACAGTCTTACCATAATGAAGAAGCTGTTGGTAATGCAATTGAAAAATCAGGGATTCCACGTTCAGAACTGTTTATAACCACTAAAATTTGGATCTCGAACGCTGGTTACGAAAAAGCCAAAGCATCTATTTTTGAGTCGTTAAAAAAATTAAAAACAGACTATATCGATCTATTATTGATTCATCAACCATTCAATGATTATTATGGCGCTTATCGAGCTATGACAGAGGCTTATAAAGACGGAAAGGTTCGTGCTATTGGCGTTAGTAACTTCTATCCCGACCGTTTGATTGATTTATGTCACTTTCAAGAAGTGACACCTGCTGTAAACCAGATAGAAACACATCCTTTTCATCAGCAAAAACTTGCACAGGAAATTATGAAAAAATATGGAGTACAACATGAATCTTGGGCACCATTTGCAGAAGGTCGCAAAGGTATTTTTACTAATTCAATCCTCAAATCTATTGGAGAAAAATACGGTAAGTCGATTGCTCAAGTTATTCTACGTTTTCTTATTCAAAATGATGTAGTTGTGATTCCAAAAACAACACATAAAGAGCGCATGATCGAAAATTTTAATGTGTTCGATTTTGTTCTTAGTGATGAAGATATGAACGCAATTACTGCTCTTGACGAAGGTAAAAGTCTCTTCTTCAGTCATTATGATCCTCAAGCTGTTGAATATTTAATAAGTCTGGCAAAACAAAAATAATAATTTTAGGGTAACAGTGTGAAATCTTCCCCTTTTGTCTAGGTACCAAATACAGCAAACAAACACATAGTTAATAACAAATAGAGAAGAAAAGTTTTGTTTGAAAAATAAGTTTTAAAACATAGATAAAAATCAGATTAAAAAGAAGAAAATAAAAATAGAAGTACATACGAGGAGGAATTACAATGGAATACGTTAAACTTGGTAACTCAGGATTAGAAGTTTCAAGAATTTGTCTTGGTTGTATGAGCTTTGGTGATTCGGAAATATGGACGCACAAATGGGTTCTAAATGAAGAAAATAGTAGACCAATTATCAAAAGAGCCCTTGAATTAGGTATCAACTTTTTTGACACAGCAAACGTATATTCTCTTGGAAGAAGCGAAGAAATTCTTGGAAAAGCTTTAAAAGACTATGCAAAACGTGATGAAATTGTCATTGCCACAAAGGTATTTTCAAGAATGCGAGATGGACCTAATGGAGCTGGGCTTTCACGAAAGGTTATTATGAATGAGATTGATAATAGTTTAAAAAGGCTTGGTACAGATTATGTTGATCTATACATTATTCATCGATGGGATTATAATACTCCAATAGAAGAAACAATGGATGCATTAAACGATGTTGTAAAAGCAGGAAAGGCTAGATATATAGGTGCCTCTGCTATGTATGCATGGCAATTCCAAAAAGCATTATATACAGCAGAAAAACACGGATGGACAAAATTTGTTTCCATGCAAAACCATTACAACCTTATATATAGAGAGGATGAAAGAGAATTAATTCCTTTATGTAAAGATCAAAAAATTGGTCTTACTCCATATAGCCCTTTAGCAGCAGGCAGATTGGCAAGAGATTGGTCTGAAACTACTTATCGCCTTCAAACTGATGAAGTTGCTAAATCAAAATATGACTCAACTAAAGATGCTGACAAAGCTATTGTAGATAGAGTAGCAGAACTTGCAAATAAACATGGAGTTTCAAGAGCACAAATTTCATTAGCGTGGTTATTACACAAAGGTCCAGTGAACGCACCTATTGTTGGAGCTACCAAAATAACTCATTTAGAAGATGCTGTAGGAGCTATAGCAGTTAAATTAACTCCTGATGAAATTACATACTTAGAAGAACCCTATGTACCACATCCAATTGTTGGTCCTATTTAATCTTAAAAGATAAGATATGGAGATGATAACTATGAAAATTTCTGAAGTTAGCGAAAAATTTAATATTTCTTCTGACACTCTTAGATATTATGAAAAAATAGGTTTAATTCCTCCTGTGAATCGTAATAGTAGTGGAATACGAGAATACACAGAAGAAGATTGTAATTGGATAGAATTCATATTATGTATGAAAAATGCTGGGCTTCCTATTAAAACACTTATAAAATATGTTCAATTATTTCAGCAAGGTGATGATACAATTGAAGAAAGAAAAGAATTATTGGTGAAAGAGCGGGAAATACTTAACAAAAAAATTCAAAATATGCAAAAAACGCTAGAAAGGTTAGATTTTAAAATAGCAAAATATGAAGAAAAAATATTAAAAAGAGAAGAAACACTAAGAGATATGCTTTTTTCATAAAAACGAACGAAATATCAAAAAAAAATACCGCGTTATGAAAACGCGGTATTTCTATTTAAAGGGGTGGGACATATGGGGAAATATGGTATGAAAAAAGTTACGTTCAACATCGCATATCTAAAATTGAAAGGGGGGCAATACCTACTCTCGCACGTTTTACCGTACTACCATCGGCACGATACGGCTTAACCGTCAGGTTCGGAATGGAGCTGGGTGTGTCCCGTACCGTTATCTTCACCCCCCATTATTCTTTTCATTTTTGTTCACTCATAAGTGCATAGGTTCCGTCCAAAGCCTCGGGCTATTAGTACCGCTCAGCTCAATGCCTCTCGACACTTACACTTGCGGCCTATCTATGTCCTCTTCTCGAACTGCCCTTACCTCTTTTTCAAGAGTGGGAAGCCTCTTCTTAGGGCCCGTTTCCCGCTTAGATGCTTTCAGCGGTTATCGGTTATATGTGTTGGCTACTCAGCTTTTGCCACTTGCATGACAGCTGATTCACCAGTGACATACTCACTCCGGTCCTCTCGTACTAGGAGCAACCCCCTTCAAGCTTCCTGCGCCCGCAGCAGATAGGGACCGAACTGTCTTACGACGTTCTGAACCCAGCTCACGTACCGCTTTAATGGGCGAACAGCCCAACCCTTGGGACCGACTTCAGCCCCAGGTTGCGATGAGCCGACATCGAGGTGCCAATCCACGCCGTCGATGTGAACTCTCGGGCGTGATTAGCCTGTTATCCCCGGGGTAACTTTTATCCGTTGATCGACGGCCCTTCCTCTCAGAACCGCCGGGTCACTAAGTCCAGGTTTCCCTCCTGTTCGACCTGTCAGTCTCTCAGTCAGGCAGGCTTTTGCCTTTGCACTCTTCAGTGGATTACCAACCCACTTGAGCCTACCTTCGAGCACCTCCGTTACCTTTTAGGAGGCAACCGCCCCAGTTAAACTGCCCGCCTAACACTGTCCGGATCAAGCTCTTCACTTTACTCCGTTAGTAACCCACCACTGTAAGGGCGGTATCCCACTGCCGGCTCCCCCTAGCCTGGCGACCAGGGTTCTCAGCCTCCCGCCTATCCTGTACATACAGCGATAGATTACAATGTCAGGTTACAGTAAAACTCCACGGGGTCTTTCCGTCTAGCTGCGGGTCCTCGGCATCTTCACCGAGACTGTAATTTCACCGGATCCTTCGTTAAGACAGCTCCCCAGTCGTTACGCCATTCATGCAGGTCGGAACTTACCCGACAAGGAATTTCGCTACCTTAGGACCGTTATAGTTACGGCCGCCGTTTACCGGGGCTTCAGTTCGGAGCTTTCACCCCTCCCCTTAACCTTCCGGCACTGGGCAGGCGTCAGTCCCTATACGTCCACTTCCGTGTTCGCAGAGACCTGTGTTTTTGGTAAACAGTCGCTAGGGACTTGTCACTGCGGCTCTGTACCAGCGTTTCCACCAGCACAGTCCACCCCTTCTCCCGAAGTTACGGGGCCTTTTTGCCTAGTTCCTTAACGAAGGTTATTCCGCTCCCCTTAGCCTTCTAAGCCAGTCTACCTGTGTCGGTTTGCAGAACGGGCTGTATATAACTCATACGCTACACGAGGCTTTTCTCGACAGTTTGATTAGCCACCGTTGGCCTTACGGCCTCCCCATCACGACTCCTCCTCCACCGGCGGTTTTCCCTACCGGCTTCTCAGGCATCGTCGCTTGGAAGACTTGCAACTTAATCTCGGCAGCTTCACCTCCTGTGTCACCCCTTGTAACTCGTTATATACAGGCACGGGATTCTTTACCCGTTGTCCATCGGTTACCTCTTTCGAGTTCACCTTAGGTCCCGGCTTACCCTGGGCGGACGACCCTTCCCCAGGTACCCTTAGACTTTAGGGGTGGGAGATTCTCACTCCCATCTCGTTACTCATGCCTGCATTCTCTCTTGTGCTTCGTCCAGATGACTTCTCAATCACCCTTCTCCCTATCGCACAACGCTCCCCTACCTATAACCTTTCGGTTATACCGTAGCTTCGGTGTGTGGCTTTAGCTCCGTTTCATTTTCGGCGCAGTCCCCTTCTATCGGTGAGCTGTTACGCACTCTTTAAAGGTTGGCTGCTTCTAAGCCAACCTCCCGACTGTCTCAAGAGGTCCACTTCCTTTCCCACTTAGCCACTTCTTCGGAACCTTAGCTGTCGGTCTGGGCTTTTTCCCTCTCGACCATGAAGCTTATACCCCACAGTCTTTCTCCCTGTCATCCAGTTAAGGCATTCGGAGTTTGGTTGGTTTCAGAGGTCACCCCCCTACGCCATCCAGTGCTCTACCTCCTTAACTTTCTTCTACAGAGGCCGTGCCTACACACGTTTCGGGGAGAACCAGCTATCTCCAGGTTCGTTTAGCTTTTCACTCCTACCCACACGTCATCTGAGAATTTTTCACTATCCACCAGTTCGGGCCTCCACTTGGTTTTACCCAAGCTTCACCCTGCGCATGGGTAGCTCACCTGGCTTCGGGTCTATGTCTAATGACTTTCGCACTATTCATACTCGGTTTCCCTGCGGCTTCACCTTCTCCGGCTTAACCTCGCCATTAAACATAACTCGCAGGCTCATTAATCAAAAGGAACGCGGTCACTTCCGCTCCCGCTTCCTGTAGGCATACGGTTTCAGGTTCTCTTTCACTCCCCTCCCGGGGTGCTTTTCACCTTTCCCTCACGGTACTTATCCTCTATCGCTCTGCTAGAGTATTTAGCCTTGGATGGAGGTCCACCCGGATTCACGCGGGATTTCTCGTGTCCCACGCTACTTGGGATTCCAGCAGCTGTGTCATAAGTTTACGTGTACGGGACTTTCACCCTCTTCGGTAGGATTTCCCAATCCTTTCCACTTACCTTATTTCCTCAGCCCCCTATCGGACAGTCGGGTAGCTGGATCCCTCTACCCACATACGACAACGCCTGTCCGCTTTTCCATCGTATGTGTTTGGGCTCTTCCCCTTTCGCTCGCCACTACTTAGGGAATCTCGTTTGATTTCTTTTCGCCTGGGTACTAAGATGTTTCCCTTCCCCAGTTTCGCTTCCTTTTCAGGATGCCTTTCGGCAGGTTTCCCCATTCGGATATCTGCGGATCTTTGCTCGCTTGCAGCTCCCCGCAGCTTTTCGCAGCTGGCCACGTCCTTCTTCGCCTCTAGCTGGCTAGGCATCCACCGTATGCCCTTATTACTTTGGACTAACCTATGCACTTGTCAATGAACAATCGTTTTTATTCTGCGTTTTAATGAACAAAGATAAATCACTCAAAAGTAGATAGAGGGAGTTAAACAAAAATTATTTTTATTTGTGTATATATCTCCTTAGAAAGGAGGTGATCCAGGCGCACCTTCCGGTACACCTACCTTGTTACGACTTCGCCCCCCTCGCCAAGCCCACCTTCAACAGTACCTCCCGTACTGCCTTCAGGTGTTCCCAACTCGGGTGGCGTGACGGGCGGTGTGTACAAGGCCCGGGAACGTATTCACCGCAGTTTGGCTGACCTGCGATTACTAGCGATTCCGACTTCATGTAGGCGGGTTGCAGCCTACAATCCGTATTTCGGAGAGTTTTTTTAGGATCCGCTCCACCTCTCGGCTTCGCTTCCCTTTGTCCCCTCCATTGTAGCACGTGTGTCGCCCAGAGTATAAGGGGCACGCTTACCTGACGTCATCCCCTCCTTCCTCCGCCTCGTCGGCGGCAGTCCGATTAGAGTCCTCGCCTTTCCGCGTTAGTAACTAATCGTAGGGGTTGCGCTCGTTGCGGGACTTAACCCAACACCTCACGGCACGAGCTGACGACGGCCGTGCACCACCTGTGTAACCTCCCGCTTTGCAGCAGGCCAGTAGATTTCTCTACCTTCAGTTACATGTCAATCCCTGGTAAGGTTCTTCGGTTACCATCGAATTAAACCACATGCTCCACCGCTTGTGCGGACCCCCGTCAATTCCTTTGAGTTTCATCCTTGCGGACGTACTCCCCAGGCGGCTCACTTAGCGCGTTCGCTTCAGCACAGAGAGTTTATCACTCCCTACACCTAGTGAGCATCGTTTACGGCTAGGACTACCCGGGTATCTAATCCGGTTTGCTCCCCTAGCTTTCGGGCCTCAGCGTCTGGTGCACCCCAGTAGACCGACTTCTCCACCGGCGTTCCTACCCGTATCTGCGGATTTCACCCCTACTCGGGTAATTCCGTCTACCTCTGGTGCCCTCAAGTAATTCAGTTTCATCCGCTAGCCTATCGTTGAGCAATAGGTTTTCACAGATGACTTCTTTTACCGCCTACGCCCCCTTTACGCCCAGTAATTCCGGGTAACGCTTGCCCCCTACGTCTTACCGCGGCTGCTGGCACGTAGTTAGCCGGGACTTTTCCTAGCCTACTTTCTTCTCCTGTGTGTCCACAGGCCTTTTATTCGGCTAGTTCAGAAGTTTACATCCCGAAGGACTTCTTCCTCCACGCGGCGTCGCTGGATCAGGCTTTCGCCCATTGTCCAAGATTCCCCACTGCTGCCTCCCGTAGGAGTAGGGCCCGTCTCTCAGTGCCCTTGTGACCGTTCATGCTCTCACACCGGTTATCCGTCATCGGCTTGGTAAGCTTTTATCTCACCAACTACCTGATGGAGAGTAGGCTCATCCCTCGGCTGTCTCACCACTTTCCCCTCTCGGGCTTATCGAAGTTTACCTACCGTTTCCAGTAGCTATCTCCGTCCAAGGGGTAGATTCCTACCTTTTACTCACCCGTTCGCCACTATCCTAAGCTCGCGCTTAGAACCGTTCGACTTGCATGTGTTAGGCACGCCGCCAGCGTTAACCCTGAGCCAGGATCAAACCCTTCATCCTAACTCTTCTTTTCCCTCTATCTACTTTTCAATGATCTCTACTTTTTTTCCGCAAAAATCTAATATGCGGCCTTACCACATTAATTATAGTTTATATATTTTTTCAATAATTATTTCTTTGACGTATTATATGGTATCACAATTAAGATAATTTGTCAACATTAAATAAGAAGGCAAAAGGTTAATTTAAGATAACAACGTTGTTTTTCCCATAATATTCAGTAGCTTGAGTAAAAAAATCAGGGTTATACTTTTTAGATAATACAAAAAGCACGCGTCTTTGAACATTTGGGACTTCTAACCATCCATCTGTAAATACGATAATGCCTTCTGGCCTTATATTTTCTTCAACATAATCTACAGCTGGTTGTAAGTCTGTTGAACCTTTCCCTTTCAAAATAATTTCTTCCCATTTTCCTTTGTGATATGTCATAACGTTTTGAATTTGACTGTCTGCTTGAACTAAGGTAACTTTTCCACCAAGATTTTTTGTGATAGATTCTATTTCATTAAAAAAAGAATTGTATTCTTCTTCTATAATCGATCCAGATGTATCCAGTATTATAGCAACATTAGGTCCTAATTCTGTGACCCATCCAGGTTGATCTTCATATCTTCTATTTGGTTTTAGCAAACTTCTATATTTCTCTACAACAATAGAACTACCAAAAAATCTTCTCAATAGGGTTTTCCAATTTAAATACGGTTTTTTTACCATCAAAGAAACAGCCATTTCGACCCCATCTGGAAGATTTTCTTTTGATTTATCGTATGCTTGAGTTACAAATTCGCTTACTATATCAAAAGCCATTTCTTCCGGAATTTCTGAAGAAAAATCATGAGAGTCAGTATTTTGTTCCCTCTTCTCAATTATTTCTTCTAAGTCAACCATCTTTTTTTCTTCTAAAAAATCTAAGATATACTTATAATATTCTTCAGCTGTTTTATTTAATAAATTCATAGGAGCAGTTACAAAAAAGAATTCATTATCCGGGGCATGACCTTCAGCTACCATTACATCTAATGGTTCTGCGAAAGCGTCAAGTTCTCTAATATATTGATTTATTGCAGCATCCATTGCTAAATCCCATATTCCTTTTTCCCTTTTGTTTTTTGGTTTAATAAAAATATGACCGTGAATAATATGGTAAATTTCATGTTTTAAAAGGCCTTTTATTAATGTTAGCCCAAGATTTTGCAACCGTTTAGGATTGTACATAATTCTGAACTTAGCTTGAGAAGTTATTGAAACTTTGATGGTTCTAACAGCTTTTGTAGGAACATTATCAAAATTCATTCTTAGATAAGAAAAAAATAAACTTTCTTTCTCTAATTCAATCCACGCTTTTTGAAGTATATCTTCCATTTTAAATGCCTTCCATCCAAGATGAATCACCAAGGGTTATAGCAATTTCTTCAAGTAATTTGTCGTAAAAAGCTCTTTTTAACCCCTTGTTTTTTTCAATCATTTCATTTAGAAATCTCAATACAGAAAATAGAGCATCTTTTGGTACTAAATCGCTCAGTTTTTTTAAATTATCAGCGATTGTTTTTTGATCTTGATCATTCAAAATAGCAATCATATCCTCTTCTTGAAGTGATTCGAAAAAATTGTTAATTCTAAATATAAGTGTAATTTTCTCTTCATTTGAAAGTTTTGAAATCTTATCTAGATTTTTTCCTTCATACAATAATTCCTTTGGATCAGGTAGTTGAACTTTATTTTCAAGAAATGATAGAAAAGTTCTAGCAGCTTCAGAACCAACTATTGCTGCGGATACAACATAACCGTAGTTTTTAATGTCTTCTTCCGACATCAAAGATAAAACATTAGCTAATTTATACCAGCTTCTTGGACTAGGTCTAAGATTTAATCTCATAGATACAATTGTATCAGAAGAAAGGTATTCAGGATATTCTTTAATGAAAGAAACGATTTCAGGTGATACATTATTGCTAGTAGACCACTCAACCCAATCATCAACATCAGGAGAAAGTTCTAAATGGAAAAATCTTGACATAAATGCAGGATCTGTTATCAAATCAACTTGGTCATATTCTTCATCAGGAGGATTAGCAGCTCCCATAATCCAGGCACCTTCAGGAAGAACATGATTATGAATTCTTTTATCAATAAGAAGCTGCATAATAGCATTTCGAATGGATCTATGTGCACGGTTAACTTCATCTATCATTATTAATACGTTGTCTTCATCTGGCCACCAATCAGGTTTTAAAAAAACTGTCCTATCAGATCCACGAGCGGGTAAACCTATTAAATCTCCTGGTTCCATTTGAGAAATTATTAATATTATTAATTCTCTGCCAGTTTCTGAGGCTATTTCTCGAGCTATATCTGTTTTTCCAACGCCAAAATGTCCCCAAATTAATGGAATTTCACCGGCTTCCATTATTTTTTTTGAAAGATATTTTACAGTAGATGGTTTCAATAATAACTACCTCCTATTTTTTCTCTACTTACTCACTTTAGAATTTACGAAATTCTCATTATATAGATGTTTTAGAATGGATTTTTACAAAATAGGGCTTAAAGTTTTTGGTAACTTGTACGTTGGGGAAGAGGGCTTCGCCCTAAACCCATTATAACTTCAAAGTTTAATTTTTAACTTGAAATAATAGCTCACTTAAATATTCAATCAAGGTTTTTCTAAACCTGGAATTCTATAATTTGAATCTGTTTTGAATAATAATGGATAGATTTCATTTTCTGAGTTATTTATCTGACCAACACCGATAATCTCCCCTTCATCTGAGATTTCAAAAGAATATACTAATTCCTGATCTTCTCTACCGTATATTTTTTGTTCAAGTACAATACCATTTAAGTTAGTGACTTCAAGAAACACATCGTAATTAGGCCATTGTTCTACACATACCCCAGCAATAACAACTGTATTATCAACAACTTTTAGTTCTTCAATTCTTGATAATGGCTTTATAGATAAGATTTCAAAAAATTCGACATCTAAAAGGTTATTATTTTTGATTGAATTTGATACCTTCATAAAGAAACTTTTCCATTCTTTTTCATTTAAGGAAGAAGCATATCCTCCTATATATATGTTTCCTTGATTGTCACTTGCTACAGATTTGGGATACTCGTTATATACGGTATTACCGTATTCATCGTAAAATATTAGAGAGCCTTCTTTACTATATTCTAAAAACAACAGATTATATTGTTTTTCAATATTTGAGTTTGAAGTACCAACAGCAATGATATTGTTTGAATTAACGATAACATCGACTATTTTTTCTTCATTTTCTCTTCCGAATGTATTTTCCCAAATTCTATCTCCTTTTTGATTTAATAAAGAAAGATAAGCTTGTACATTGTTATTTACTGAGATTTGTCCGGCGACTAAATATCCATTTGAGGTACTTTTAATAGTATTGAATATTCCTTGATAGTTTAATATATTAGACCAATTCATCGAACCACTTTTTGAGGTATTTAACACATAGGGTTTTCCATTTTTTTGTCCCACAAAAGTAAAATTATCGTTGTTAATGACTAGATCGTTAAGTTTAACGTTCCCGCTATCGATAAATACTTTGTTTTTAATTTCTCCATTATCGTTAATAAAATAAACATAGTATTGGTCTTTGATTTCTACTAACAGAACAAATTGATTACTACCTATCTTTTTAATCTTTTTAAAGATTGTATTCTTTTCATCAATTTGATGGAAGTAAAAATCTCCAACATTCTCTGTCAATTTTGCCTTTTCTTCTGATGTTATATATTCTAAGAAAGGGATTTTTTCATGTTCGGAATTTGTGGTTAAATAAGCTATAGATATGTCTTCTTTTGAAAATAAAAGAATTGTACTAACAATAAAAGTTAATCCCAGACCAGCAACTATAATATAAAACGGGATTTTTCTTTTCATGTATTTCCTCCTAATAATTTGTAACACGTACCCATTATAACTTCAAAATGCTATCTTTAGAAAATTCTTTATTTCTAAAGTACTTAATTGATAGCACAGATGTATGATTCAAATTATACCTTATATTTAATGCTATATGAGTTAGGATCATGCCAATTAAATAAAAAGTCAACCTTTAAATTTAACTTCTTTTCCATGTCTTCTTTGAGTGAAGAAGTTAAATATCCTGATAAATTATGAAAAGCATTAATTTCTATAGCTTTTATTTGATCCTTCTTTATCTCTTTTATAGAAGTTTCAATCTCTTTTAGTAATTTTCCAAAAACTATAGATGGAGATACTATCTTTCCTGTTCCATGACAAACTGGGCAAGAAAAATAAACGACTGAGTCTAAAGCAGGTGTAGTACGTTTACGAATCAGCTCTAAAAGTCCTAAATTTGTAAATCCTACAACAGTTAATTTAGATTTATCTTTTTGAGCCTCCTCTTTTATTACTTCGATGACCTCTTTTCGATGCAAGGGATCTTTCATGTCGATGAAATCTACTATTATCATACCTCCAATGTTTCTCAATCTTAGTTGTCTAACTATCTCCTTTGCGGCCTCTATATTTGTTATATAAGAAGTCTCTTCAACATTTTTACCTTCAAGGTTACTTGCCGAGTCTACATCGATAACAGTTAAAGCTTCTGCCCTATCAATGGTTATAATTCCACCATTTTCCAGATCGACTTTCTTGTTAAAGATCTCGTTCATTTGATTATATATACCATATTCTTTAAACGAATCACCTTTAACTAACTCTAGTAAAGGTTTAAATTTAAAATTTTTCAAAAGTTTTCTTAATTTTCTATAAATTTGTTTGTTATCAACAATGATTTTTTTTGTATTTGAATCTAATCTTTCCCTTAATATATATTCCATAAAATCAGTTTCTTCAAACAAAATTTGAGGCTTATTTGACGATTCATATTTTTCGAGTATATTTTTAAATATATTTCTTAGATTATCTAATTCATGTGCTAATTCAGTCTCTTCCATTCCTTCAGAATTTGTTCTAAAAATAATTCCTTCGCCCTTGTTTAATATCTTCTTTGAAATATCCCTGAGTCTTTGGCGTTCGTATTGACGAGTGATTTTTCTAGATATTCCTATATTATCGTTTGAATAAGGTAAATATACTAAATATTTACCTGGAATACTTATATGCATAGATAATTGAGGACCTTTACGACTGCTACCATCTTTTTTTACCTGGACCATAACTTTGTCCCCAACTTTATATTTTTCTGCTTTCCCAATAGTATCTCTAAATCGTAAAAAACCATTTTTCCCCGTTCCGATATTGACAAAAAATGCTTCAAGACCCGGTACTACATTTTCAATTTTACCTACAAATATTTTACCTGTATTAGTGTCTGTCTCAAAATCTTCGAAAAAAATTTCGGTTAACTTATTGTTCTCTAAAATAGCTATTCTAATTTCTTCAAGTATTTTACTAAAAACCATGATTTTTTCTTCATTCATTGATAGAACTCCTTTTCACTGTCCATTTTCTAAAAAATTCTTTCCATTAAATTTATTCATTGCCTCTTCTATTTTACCATCTAATATATAATCTATGGCTTGGCATACTACATCAAGTACAATATACAGTTCATACAATTCTTCCTCTGTAAAAGGAGCTAGAACATAATTAGCTAAATCACCACTTCCATGAACATAATTTTTATTAATACCGATCCTAATTCTAGGAAATTCAGTGCTTTTTAACACCGAGATTAGTGATTTCATTCCTTTGTGTCCACCATCAGAACCATTTTTTCTTATTCTTATTTCACCAAAGTTGAGCCAAATATCATCATAAATAACAATTAAATTTTCTTCAATTTTACCATACTTTTTAAATACAGCAGGTAAAACCTCTCCACTTAAATTCATATAAGTAAGAGGTTTAATAAATAAATTCCCGTTGATACTAAATCCTTCAAAATTTCTTCCGGAAATATTTTTAATATCATAAAATTTTTCTTTCTTCTCTTTATATCTATCTAAAGCTAAAAAACCCACGTTATGCTTTGTAAAAACATAACGCGGGCCTGGGTTTCCCAAACCTATTACTAAATTCTTCATTGATTATTCTTCTTCCTTTGCTTCTGTAGGTGCTTTTTCTTTGATTACTTCAGGTTCTGTTGGAGCTTCACCTTCTTCAACCTCTTCCTCCACAACCTCTTCTTCTTCTACTATTTCTCTAGGTTCAATGACTCCTGCTAAAACTTCTTCATCATCTAAAAGAATCTCAGCGCTTTCTGGAAGAAGTTTTTTGATATCTTCGATAGTGATGTTATCTCCAATTTGTAAATCTGAGATGTCTAATTCAAGACTTTCTATAATGTCAGAAGGTAAAATTTCTACTGGAATTTCGTGTAAATAGATATTAAGCGTACCTCCTTGTTCAACTCCTGCTGGTTCACCTAAGTAGGAAATAGGAATATTAATATTCATTTTTCTTCCTTCTTGTGGACAATAAAAATCTAGATGGATAGGCTTATCAGTTACTTTATGTCTCTGTATAGTTTTAATGAAAACAGTAAGTTTTTCATTAGAACTTTCACCAGTTATATTTAACTCAATTAATGTAGTAGCTGTAGCCTTTTCAATAAGTCTTTCTACGTCATTTGTTCGTATATTTATACACTTATTTTCTTTCATAGAAGGACCATATACTACTGCCGGAACTAGATTTTCCTTTCTGTGTTTGTTGGCTTTTAATTTTGGATCTCTTTCAAGTACCTCTAAAGTATAAGCATGTGCCATATCTTAACCTCCTAAATTACCTAATTTAAAGTTATTATATAAATTCTAAAATGATAAGAGTTTAATTAAATTTGTTATCTTGTATCAAGTTAAGGTTACTACCCTTAACCCATGTTTAAATTCAAAAATATTCATCTAAATAGTATACTAACAGATAAATTTTTCCTTATTCGCACTATTGCTTCACCTAGCAAAGAAGAACAAGGTAATTCAATAAATTTATCTGGCAATTGCTTATGATATATTGTGTCTGTAACGATAATTTTATCAATTCTTGAATTTTGTAAATTTTCAACGGCGTTTTGAGAAAATACTCCATGCGTTGCACAAGCAATTATGCTTTTTGCTCCAGCTTTATTTAATGCTTCTGATGCAGCCAGGAGAGAACCGCCTGTATCTATTATATCATCAAATAGTATACAATTTGCATCTTTAACATCGCCAATAAGGTTTATAATTTCTGCTACGTTATCTTTAGGTCTTCTTTTATCTAAAATAGCTAAAGGGCAACCAAGTTTTTCTGCAAATTTTCTAGCTCTTTTAACTCCACCTACATCAGGGGAGACTACAACTGTGTTACTTGAAGGAATTTTAATTTCTTCTAAAAAATATTTAGTGAATATTGGATAGCTCCAAAGATTGTCTACAGGGATATCAAAAAAGCCTTGAATTTGCTCAGCGTGTAAATCAATCGTAACGACCCTCGTTGCACCTGCAACAGTAATTAAATTAGCAACTAGTTTAGCAGTTATTGGATCTCTACCTCTAGCTTTTCTATCTTGTCTAGCATAACCATAGTAAGGAATTATTACAGAAATTGAACCGGCTGAGGCTCTCTTTAACGCATCAATCATAATAAGCAATTCCATGATATGGTTGTTTACGGGTGGAGAAAAGGATTGGATAACATAAACATCAAAACCTCTTACAGTTTCATTTATCCGCACATTAATTTCTCCGTCTGCAAAGGTTGAAACCTCACAGTCGCCAAGCCTTGTACCCATATATTCACCAATCTTCTTGGCTAAAGGAGGATTAGAATTACCCGCAAAGATCTTGAATTGCTGTTCATTTGTTGACATTTTTATTCTCCCTTCGAATTATTTTCCTTTTTTTCCTTTACCCAATTAAGCTTATTAATCTGTTGCGCCCTACCTAAAGCCAATGAATCTTCAGGAACATCCTTTGTTATTACAGAACCTGCTCCTATCAATGAATTTTTACCAACTTTTACAGGAGCAACTAAAGAAGTATTGCTACCGATGAATGCATAATCGTCAATATAAGTTTGATACTTATTTTTTCCATCATAGTTGCAAGTAATAGTACCTGCACCAATATTTACATTCTTACCTACATAAGTATCTCCCAAATATGTTAAATGTTGAGCTTTACTGTTTGAAGATATATGAGTTTTTTTTGTCTCAACAAAATTACCAACTTTAACATTTTCTTCTAGGAATGTTCCTTCTCTTAATCGAGAGAATGGTCCTATTTTAACATTGTCTTTTATTTCACTTAACTCACATTCTGAACGCAATATTTTGACATTATTTCCAATAATACAGTCTTTTATTCTAGTTAACGGTCCAATGTCACAATTTTCACCAATTTTTGTTTTCCCGTATATGAATGTTTGAGGCTGAATTATAGTATCCATACCAATTTCTACATCAGGGGATATATATGTTGAATAAGGATCAACAATGGTAACACCATTTAACATCAACTTTTTCATTATTTCCATTCTTATCTTTCTTTCTACTTCAAAAAGCTGAATTCTATCGTTTATACCAAGCACTTCTACATTATTTTCTAATTGAATAACCTCAGTTTTATCAAAAAATAAAAATACATCAGTTAAATAGTATTCCCCTTGTGCATTTTGGGGAGAAATCTTATTCAAAGAATCTTTCAATTTATCAGATTTGAAAATAGCTATTCCTGTATTCACTTCTTTTATATTTTTTTCATTAACAGAAGCATCTTTATCCTCTACTATTTTAATCAAACGATTTTTTGAATCTTTTATGATTCTTCCATAACCAGTTGGATCATCTAGAACAACCGATAATACAGTGGCATCATTATTATGTTCTAAGTGAGTATTGTATAGTAAATTTAAAGTATTATACGATATAAAAGGTACATCGCCATATAATACTAAAACATTATCCCCATTTTTCAAAAAATCTTTTGCACACATAACAGCATGTGCAGTACCCAATCGTTCTTTTTGTTCATATATAGTTATGTTAGTATCAATCAATTGCTTAACTATGTCAAAACCAGTTCCCAATACGATAGCAATTTCATCTGAAACCTTTTGAGCCACTTCAATCACCCAATTAACCATGGGTTTATCGAGAATTTTGTGAGCTACTTTTGGAATTTTTGAATTCATTCTTTTTCCTTGACCAGCTGCCAATATCAAAACTCTCACTTTCTTTCCCTACCTTTATAAGTAAATTCACAACTTTGCCAAACAATTCTTAATTATATCTTCTGTTGACATATTTTTCAAGTCTAATTCGTTAATTATCTTCATAACTTCATACCTTTGAAACCCCAATGTTTCTAAAGCTTCAAGGGCATCTCTAACATTTTTGGTTGAAGATAAATCAGTTGAAAATTGTGCAAAATTGTTAAAAGCTTCCGATAGTTCAGCTATCATACGTTCTGCAGTTTTTTTACCCACACCTGGTAATCCAGAAAGTCCATTAATATCTTGTGCATTGATCATACCAACAAGCATTTCAGCACTGACTTTTTTTAAAATCTTAGAAGATGTTCTTGGCCCCATTTTAGACACTTTTTTCAAAGCTTCAAAAACATCTCTTTCAAACTTATCTTCAAATATATACATTGATGTGTTCCACTCATTTGTTTCTAAACATACATAAAAATCCACTTTATCGCCAACGTTGTGATTTTGTAACACCTTAAAAGATGGATAGGCTTCCAGTACTATATCCCCTATCCTTATAAGTATAATTTCATCTTCAATATCTTCAATTATCGCCTTAATCTTTCTTATCATGAGAACCTACCTTTTCTTATTTTGAAAAAATCAAATTGGTAGAAAGATATTCTTTAATCTTCCCAACCAAATACAAAGAACCCGTAACAAAATAGACATCGCTTTTTTCTGAAAAGAGTTTCATAAAAGCTTCAGAAGTATCTGGAATGAATTCAACATTATTATTCCATTTTTTAAATTCCTCAAATACTGCTGCTGGGTCTTTTCCTCTAGATGTTGGAACAGAAGTAATAATAATTTTATCAAAGATTGGTGATATTATTTTTGCAATATTAATATAATCTTTGTCATTCAAAATGCCTATCATCGCAGTCTTCTTATCGTTGGAACAATAAACCTCAACACTATTTTTCAGTTGCTCTGCTGCAGCTACATTATGTGCCCCATCTAAAATGAGTTTTTTTCCGTTTATTTCTGTGTAATCAAAACGTCCTTCCCAAAAAAAGTTTTTCATAGAGTCTCTAAGTTTGTCTACAGATAGATTTATTCCATATTTTTCAGCAAATGCTTCGGCAGCTGCTAAAGAAATAGTTACATTTTGCATCTGAAAAGTACCATTAGCTTTAAATTGTAGGTCGTTGAGATCTAATTTTAATCCCTTATAATTTAACATATTTTCGTTGATATGAAATCTAGGATTCTCGTAACGAAAATCCTTGTTGTATTCAAATATCTTTTTTACTCCTACTTCTTCAGCCTTATCTAAGATAACCTTCTTTGGGGCATGATCTATATTGCCCAAAATTAAAAAGTTGTCTTTTTTTAAAATGCCTGCTTTTTCATAGGCAATTTTTTCCAAAGAATCACCCAACGTCTTAGTATGGTCTATAGCAATAGATGTAATAACAGATACATCAGAATTTACAACATTTGTAGCATCTAATCTTCCCCCCAGCCCTACCTCTAATACGGCTAAATCTACCTTCTCTTTTTCAAAAAATTTAAAAGCTAAAGCAGTCATAATTTCAAAAAAAGATGGAGAAAAATCAACACCCTTATTATCCATGGCTTTTATTGCATCTTCGATTTCAATATATGTTTGGACAAACTCATTTTCTGATATATTTGTACTATTTACCTTGATTCTTTCAGTTATTGAAACAAGATGTGGTGATATATAAGTTCCGACCTTCATACCTTGACCAATAAAAATATCAGAAACAGCCTTAGTAACACTGCCTTTTCCATTTGTTCCTGTAATATGAATAATTTTAAATTTATTTTGTGGGTTTCCTATTCTTTGAACTAACTCTTCAATTCTAGACAATCCTAACTTAATTGCAAAATTTGCAGATCCTCTTTCATAAAGGTTATCTATTAAATTAGCAAATTCCATTTAATTAATCTCCTTCATCAAATGATATAATTTTTCGTACTGTTTTTTACTCTCTTCTAATTTCTCATTAGTTTCACTAACAACTTCCGGATCTGCTTTTTCTACAAAATTTTTATTAGACAACTTTTTTTCGTATAATTCAATATCTTTTTTAATCTTTTCTAATTTCTTGGAAATTCTTTGTCTTTCAGCTTCTATATCAATCAGATCTCCCAAAGGCATGTAAATTTCCATATTTTCGTCAACATAAACGGTAGCTGAACTTTCGGGTTTTTTCTCTATTTGAATAATGTTTCTCACAAATCCAAGATTTGAAATTAATTCTTTATTGACTTCAAACCAATCTTCCAAAGATTTCATAACCTTGTAATTTAAAGTAACTTCTTGAACTTGAGGAATATTCATCTCAGCCTTAACATTTCTAATTTCTCGCACTAAGTCCATTATTTTTATAAAATCTTGAGTTTCTTTTTCAAAATTTAAATTCTTGTCGCTAATGGGCCATTTTGCAGTTATCAATAATTCTGAATCCTTATCAATAGGAAGCTTTTGCCATAACTCTTCTGTTATGTAGGGCATAAAAGGATGTAACAAACGTAAAGAACTATCAAAAACCTTAACTAGAACGTTTTGAACGATTAATTTTTCTTTTCCTTCCAATTTCAATCGATTCTTAGAAGCTTCTATATACCAATCACATAATTCATTCCAAAAAAACTCATATAAAAGTTTTGCTGCTTGATCAAACAAATAATCATCAATATACTTTTCTACTTCTTCAATAGTACTATTCAATCTTGTTAAAATCCATTTATCCTCAATCTTCAAATCGCCTTCATTTAACTCAAGTTTACTATAATCATCAATATTTAGTAAAACAAATCTAGCAGCGTTCCAAATCTTGTTAGCAAACTTCCTATAAGAATCAAAAAATCTGATGTCCAATTTTAAATCTCTACCTTGAGCTGCTAAAATAGCAAGAGTGAACCTTACAGGATCTGTGCCATATTGGGCAACCATTTCTGTAGGGTCAATCCCATTGCCTAGAGATTTAGACATTTTCCTTCCATATTTATCTCTAACAAGTTGATGAATATAGACGTCGTGAAAAGGGACATCCCCCATAAATTTTACTCCAAACATTACCATTCTAGCAACCCAAAAAAATATTATATCGAATCCAGTTACCAACAAATCGGTAGGATAAAAAGTAGCAAGATCTTCTGTTTCATCTGGCCAGCCAAGTGTTGAAAAAGGCCAAAGGGCTGATGAAAACCACGTATCTAGAACGTCTTCATCTTGTTTAATATTTTTTGAGCCACAATTTCCACAGTGCTCTATATCCTCAACAGATACATTTATATGGCCACAATCTTGGCAATACCAGACTGGGATTCTGTGACCCCACCATAGTTGTCGGGAAATACACCAGTCTCTAATTTCATACATCCAGTTAAGATAAGTTTTCTTCCATCTTTCAGGATAAAATTTAATATTATCGTTTTCAACAACCTCAATAGCTTTTTGAGCTAATGGTTTTGTTTTTACAAACCATTGGTCTAAAAGAAGAGGTTCTACAATATCATTACATCTATAACAATGGCCAACCGCATGTATGTAATTTTCTTCTTTTACTAAAAATTCTTCATTTTTTAAATCTTGAATAATTCTTTTCCTAGCTTCATATCTATCTAATCCTTTATATTTTCCACCGTTTTCATTTATCTTAGCGTGTTCATCTATAACTTGAATCATATCTAAGTTATGTCTTGCCCACATCTGATAATCATTAGGGTCATGAGCTGGAGTAACTTTAACAACGCCAGTTCCAAATTTTGGATCAACAAAAGGATCTGCAATTATGGGTAATTTTCTTCCAACTAACGGTAAAATTGCAGTCTTACCAATAATATCCTTATATCTATCATCTGATGGATTCACCGCTAAAGCTGTATCTCCAAGCATAGTTTCCGGTCTAGTAGTAGCTACTACAACAAAACCATCTTCTCCTTCAAGTGGATATTTAATATACCATAGCTTACCTTTATCTTCATGATGCTCAACTTCATCATCAGCAAGAACGGTCCCACACGAAGGACACCAGTTTACTATGTACTTTCCCCTATATATTAAGCCATCATTATATAAAGAAACAAAAGCGTTTCTTACTGACTTGTTTAAGCCTTCATCTAATGTAAATCTTTCTCTACTCCAATCTACTGAAGCACCTAAAGTTCTAATTTGATCTCTGATATGGTTTCGATATTTATTAGCCCAATCCCAAACTATTTCAATAAATTCATCCCTATCAAAGTCTTCTTTCCTCTTACCCTCTTCTTTTAATAAATACTGTTCAACAACATGTTGAGTAGCGATTCCAGCATGATCTTCGCCAGGAACCCATAAAGTCTTTACCCCTTTCATTCTATTGTAGCGAACAACAATATCTTGAAGCACTATATTTAATGCATGTCCCATATGCAATTTTCCGGTTATATTGGGTGGGGGGATTACTATACTAAACTTTCCATTTCCATCCTTTTTTGGCTCAAAAGCATGGTTTTCCTCCCACGTTTTATACCATTTATTTTCTAAAGTATGTGGTTCATATCTAGTTCCTATGTCCATTATATGAATCCTCCTAATTAAAAAGAGTGTATTTTTATTTGATTATAAATATTAGTTGTAGAGGGATTAGAGAGGGCTTTGCCCTGTACCCACTCACTTACATTAAAAAAATACAATAGCTTTTTATTTATTCAAAACAAAATACAACTAAGGTTTTGTATCATAACCTTTTTATTATTGAATAATAGATATATGAGTATAAATTAATTTGTCCATAATATTATACTTCACTCTTGTTTCAATTGTTCTTCATCTGTAGTAGGGCTACTTTGTTTATTTGATTCTTCAGATTTTTGAGGTTCTTTGTTTTCGTCATTTTCCGGTTGTTCTTGCGTATATTGCTTGTCTTTTAAAGGTGGTTTCCTTTTTTGAAAAAATTCAACGAAAGGCATATCAGTTTCCCTGCTTCTAGATAGGGTGCCTTCTGTTGAAAAAACCCCTTTATATCTCATAGGTTTTTGAATTGCCTCTACCTCACTCAATATTGTAACAGAAATAATTCTCAAAACAAACCCTATAATAAAAATTATTTGGATACCGTGATAGGTATCACCTAAAAAATTAATTTGAGTGTCTTTAAGAACGTTTGCAACTGAACCTCCAATAAGTGAGGCTGATATTGCAGCCATTCCTCCCATAAGAGAATTTGCTGCAATATAATTCTCAGAAGGATCTTTAGTTAATTCTAACAATAAATTGAATATAGATAAGTTAATTGCAGACCACGCAAAAGCAGAAAAAATAGCGTTTAAGAATAAAATACTTCTATAATTACTTGGGGTCATAAGGAAGTACATTAAAGGGCTAAAAGTAGATAAAAAAATACCTAAAGTCAATACATTTTTGCTTCCAAAGGCGTCTGCAAGAGCTCCATAAACTAAATAAAGAAGTATTGCCACAACACTGTTAAGAATACTCATCGCTGCCAAATAATTATAGTCAACGTTTAATATAGCAACTTCAAAGTAAGAAAAATAGGGTTTAGAAAATTCTATAGCAAAATTCCAAAAAAAGATAAATATTAAATAATTTCTGAAATTTTTGTCTTTAAAAGGTTGAGCTAGATTAATTTTTAAAAATTTTTCTTCTCCATTATTCTGAGGAAATTCATGCTTTGATAATAAAAAGGCTGAAAGGATTGCAAAAAAAGACATTAGGATAGTCACAAATAGAAGACCAGTTTTTAGATTAGGAAGTTCTAGTAATTTTGTGTACAAAAATAACATAACCATACCTGCGATTGAAGAAAAAATATTTCTGATACCAAAATATTTTCCTCTTAAGTCAAAAGGAACAACTTCTTTCATCAAAGCAGTCCACGTATTACCCACAAACGTACCAAAAAAAGAAAAAAGTAAAATAATTAATAATAAAGAATTATTAGATCTCACATCAAGAAAAATTAATATTGGAAGAACAAGGAACAAACTCCTCGATACAAAAGCGTTTACGACCATCCCTTTTTTCCTTGAACCAATCATATTATTTACTTTTGGAGTAAAAATTTGAAACATTTGTGCTATAATTGGAAAAGAGGTCATTATTGATATATACAAAGGCGAAGCGTTAAAATATAGAGCAAGAGTTGTAAATATAAAGCCCTGAGTAGCTATATAGAAAGCATTATAGCTAGATGCTTCCATGATTGAAAGGATCATTGTTTTGTTGTACTTTGCCATATCAACTAAATCTCCTTATACCGTCAGTATTTTATAAAAGTTTGTTAAACTAATAAATTCATACTCATTCCATATTATAATTCACAAATGAAAAATAAAGTTTAATATATCATTTAATAATTGTTATATTTTAAAATATAGTTTTCAAAAAGTTTGTTTTGTAAGAAAGGAGCATCTTATACAAATGGATAAAAGTCATCCTTATGTAATTTGGGCTCAAAAAGTAATAGAAAATTATGTTAAAGATAAAAAAAGAATAAAATTTGATGACACACTTCCAAAAGAAATATTTGCTAAAAAGAGAGGTTGTTTTGTTAGCATTCACAAAAAAGATGGACAATTAAGAGGTTGTATAGGAACAATATTTCCTATATATAAAAATCTTATTGAAGAAATACAAGAAAATGCTATTGCTGCCGCCACTAGGGATCCTAGATTTCCTCCAGTTAGTCCATCAGAGCTAGAAGATTTGGTTATTTCAGTTGATATATTATCAGATTTAGAAAAGGTTGAAGATACAAAAGATCTTAATCCCAAGGTTTATGGCGTAGTTGTAAAAAGTGGATACAAAAAAGGGGTTTTGCTACCAGATATTGAGGGAGTAGATACTGTTGAGGAACAGTTAAGAATTGCTAAAATGAAAGCCGGTATATATAAAGATGAACCGGTTGAAATATATAGATTTACTGTAGAAAGGTATTATTAAAGTATTTAGAGGTGAATAATTAATGAAAATAAACTCGTTGTTTTATGAAGTGTACAAAGACGATATATTAAAATGTACTTTATGCCCGCACGAGTGTATATTATATCCAAATAAAAAGGGGATTTGCGGGGTTAGACAAAATATCGGTGGTGAAATGTATTCTCTAAATTATGCTGATACAACCAGCATGGGATTAGATCCGATGGAGAAAAAGCCCCTTTATCATTTTCATCCGGGAGAAAAAATACTCTCTTTAGGAACATGGGGATGCAATTTACAATGCCCTTTTTGTCAGAACTACGATATATCTCAAGAAAAACCTACAAATCTAAGAAAGGTATTTCCTAAAGCATTACCTGCTATACTCGAAAATTATGAAAATGTTCATGGAGTAGCTTATACATACTCTGAACCAATAGTATGGTTCGAGTTTGTGTTAGATTCAGCAAGAGCAATTAAATATGCGGATCCTGAAAATTACAACGTTTTGGTAACAAATGGCTATATCAACGAAGAAGCTTTAAAATTAATGTTACAATATATTGATGCTTTAAACGTTGATTTAAAATGTTTTGATGATAAGATATATAGGAAATATTTAAAAGGTAGCTTAGAACCAGTTAAACGAACCATACAACTATCGATAGAAAGTAATTTACATGTCGAGGTAACAACGTTGATTGTTCCTACGATAAATGATGATTTAGATATGCTAGAAAAAGAATTTATTTGGTTGTCAAGCTTATCAAAAGACATACCCCTTCATTTATCTAGATATCATCCCTCATATAAGTTTGATAAACCAGCTACGAACCTTTCTTTTTTGGAAGAGGCATATAAATTAGCTAAGGAATATCTTAATTTTGTTTATCTTGGAAACGTCAGGAAACCAGAATATGAAAGCACATATTGTCCGGATTGTGGCGTTCTTCTTATCTCGAGAAATGGATATAATATTGATATAAAAGGTTTAAACCCAAAAGGAGAGTGCGAAAATTGCGGAAGAAAAGTGGTCGAAGTATAAGACTATACATATATATTGCAGCAATAGCGGTTGGAGTTGTTCTGCTATCTTTACTTATTTTTTCTAAGCCTACTCCGGTTTACAGTGAAAAAATTTTTCCGTCTTTAGGAACGGTAATTAGGGTTAATTTAGCAGGAGATAAAGTGTCTTCTGATGTTTTAATTAATATTGCAGAAAAAGAGTTTTTAAGGATTCATAATAAATATAGTCCCAATGTGCAGGACAGTCTAGTATCTATTTTAAACCAAAATGGAACAGTAACAGTAGATGAAGAAGCATTATTTTTGTTTCAATCTGCATATAATTATGCTGCTTTGACTGGTGGAGCTTTTGATCCAACCGTTAGACCATTAATTAAACTTTGGGGATTTGATGATGAGTTTTCTACAAAACGAGTACCTACTCAGGAAGAAATTAATGAAGCATTGAGTTATGTAGATTATAGATTTATTGATATTGACAAAGATAATATGCAAGTTTCTCTTTTAAAAGAAGGAGTAGAAGTGGATCTAGGAGCAATAGCTAAAGGATATGCCGTTGATTTGGTTATTCAAAGAATTAGAGAAGTAGATCCAAAAGCAACAGGGTTTATTGATGCTGGTGGAGATATAGGTATTATAGGTCCAAAGTTTAAAGAGCTTGCTTGGGTTATAGGTATAAGGGATCCTTTTTCAGACGAATACTTTACATCAATAGATACAATTTATCTTACAAATGGTGGAGTTGCTACTTCTGGTAATTATGAAAGATATTTCATTTCAGACGGGATAAAATACCACCACATAATAGATCCACAGACAGGTTATCCTGCAACAGGTGCGGTAAGTGTAACAGTTATATCAGAAAATGTGATGATTGCTGATGTCTTTTCAACCGCTCTTTTTGTTTTAGGATATGATAATCCTGCACTAGAGCATTTTACTGATTTTGGTATTCAAGCTCTTGTAATTTCTCCTACAGGTGAAAGTACAGAAACAAGTGGATTTGATTATTTTAGGGAGAAAATTAAATAATGAAGTTTGCAAAAAAGAGTGACATTTTCATTTTGATTATTATTTTTATTATAATCTTTTTTTTTATGTCTATAACTTTTTTTCGTTCAGCAGGACTGGTAGACGGAGCTCAAGTTTATTTAAAAGGTAAAATAATATTAGAAATTCGTAAAGAAGGCACTTACAGTATATACAACGAAGACGAAGAGTTCTTGATGAATGTTGAATATTTTAATAATGCTGTTAGGGTTAATGAGGCTACTTGTCCAGATAAAATTTGTGAAACTACTGGCTGGGTAAGCACACCAAACCAACCCATTATTTGCATACCTAATAAAGTAGTTGTTAAACCTACTGGAAATCAAAACAAAGCAGGAGTCGATTTATACACATGGTGAAAACAAAAAAAATATCATACATTGCTATCTTAACCGCCCTAGCGTCTGCTGTTTATTATGTCGAAAGTTTTTTACCACTTCCGGTAGCTATTCCAGGAGCACGTTGGGGATTTTCTAATTTTCCGTTACTCCTTTCTGTAGTAACAGATGTTGGGTTAACCAATACATTATACATAGCCCTACTAAAAACATTGTTAGGTTCTATTTTAAGTGGTCGATTTTTATCACCAATGTTTTGGATGGGGTTAGGTGGTGCAGTTGCGAGTGCCCTTACTATGTCGATCTCTTTCAAACTAATGAAAAAAGCTAGTGTACTAGGAATAAGTGAAATAGGAGCTTTTTTCAGTAATACAGTTCAAACACTAATAGCAGGCATATTTATTGTAAAATCAAAAGGAATAATATGGTACTATCCCTATATGCTATTTTTTGGTGTCATCACAGCTTTTATCAATTCCACAATAGTTAGCGCAATATTAAGGAGTGTAAAATTTGATCAATTCAAGAATTAAAATAGTATTAGGTTCGTCTTCTCCCAGAAGACAGCAACTACTAAAATTGATAGTAAAAGATTTTTCAATTAGAGTATCAAACAATAATGAAAAAAGTACTTCAAATAACCCACAAGAAATGGTAAAAGAAATATCTCTAAACAAGAGCCATGATATTCCTCTATTTCATGAAGAACTATTAATTACAGCTGATACTATAGTAGCTTTAGGCAATACTATTTTTGGAAAACCTAAAGATTATGATGAAGCTTTTAAAATTTTAAAAACCTTATCTGGGTGCACCCACCAAGTTTATACTGGTGTGACCTTAAGAACAAAAGAAAAGGCAACGTCATTTTCTGAAGTTTCGCATGTTACCTTTTACGAATTAGAAGATAAACTTATTGACTATTACATAACAAATTATTCTCCGTATGATAAGGCGGGTGCCTATGCAATACAAGATTTTGCCGCAGTATTTGTTAAAAAAATTGAAGGAGATTACTACAACATAATGGGACTACCCGTTGCAAAATTATTCAGAGAAATTAACAAGTTCATATCTACAGTTCAATAAAAAGGAGAAAAAGATGGATGAGGAACTATTGCCTAGAGAAAAGCTTGAGAAATATGGCCCTTCAAGTCTAACTGATGCTGAGTTAATCGCACTGATTATAAGGCATGGAGTAAAAGGAATAAATGTTTTTGAGGCCACTCAATTATTGCTAGACGAATATAAAACACTTCCTACCCTAGAACAGGCTTCTCTTAAAGAACTATCAAGTAAAAAAGGAGTTGGAAGGGTTAGCGCTATCAACTTAAAAGCTGCCCTTGAAATAGGGAAAAGATTCCATCTACAAAAATTAAGAGAAAAACAAGATAAAATTACCTCTCCCTATGAAGCATATAATATATGTCAAGATATGATTCATTTAAAAAGCGAAACAGTAAGGGCAATATTTTTAGATTCAAAATTAAACATTATTACCATAAAAAATATTAGTAATGGAACAGCAAATATGTCGATGGTACATCCACGAGATATTTTTAGAGAAGCAATAATACACAATTCAATCTCTCTTATTATAGTTCATAATCATCCTTCTGGAGATTCAACCCCTAGTATAAACGATGTCGAAATTACAAAAACAATTGCTGAATCCGGAAAAATAATAGGTATTCCAATGAACGACCATGTTATAATAGGAAAAAATGAATATTATAGTTTTTCGATGGGTAGGAGGGTAGAAATCAATGAATGAAAAACAAAACGATAAACAAGAAGATAAGTTAAAAAAAATATATCAAGTAAAAAAAGAATTAGAAAAAGAGCTTGAAAAAAAAGGAATTAAGATAACAGAAAAAGAAGAAAAAAAGGAAAAAGTCAAAGTAGTATACAAACCCGACTACGAAATCGAAAAATTAAATGTTTCAATAAATAATCTTAATAATTGGTTTGACCTAATGATTAACGATATTGATTTATCAAACCAAAAGCTTGCTTATTTTTTCGAGTTAAGATTAGCAAACAAAAGCATTCAAGAATACAATAATCAGTTTGGATTGATGCATCTTTTACGTAGTGATTACCAGAAAGCTGAAAAAATGTTTCTTATCAACTACAATAATTATGATTCTCAGGTTAATTTAGGTTTTCTAAAAATAATTAGAAAAGATGAAGATTCTTTTAATTACCTTAGTGATTTAATAGAGAAATATCCAAAAAATGGATTAAGCTATTTAACCATGAGTCTTTTCTTTCTTAGAGAAAGAAACTATGCTCAATGTTATAAATTTATTGAAGCAGCCAACAAAATATTAAATTATTCTTATATAAACATTGCTTTAAGTCTTTATGATAAAGATATACAAAAAGGCCTTTCCTTTATGTCAAAATCCTATCTTGAAGGTAAAGCTAAAAAAACACTCAATCTACTAAACTATTACATTGCAATATTGATGGAAGATACTGAAAAAGCAAGCTCAACGGCGGTTATGTTAAGAGATGGAGATACTGCATGTGAGAAGTGTGTAAGGATGTTATCGACTTCTCAAGTTGTTGAAGTTCCTTTGTATTGTATGTTATATGAGAGAGTGTTGTTTGATATTGGCAAACCTAAAACCTATTCTAACGACGATTCAGAATTATATGAGGTTTTGTTCTACAAATATTATAACGATAATGACTCACGTAATTTTAATAGTCTCTGTAAAAAAATACAATATACCTTCGATAAAATACCTATTGCCCTCATTCCTTCTATAGAACCAAAAGGCAAACCTGTTTTCAACCTGTTCTCTATTCCAAAAAATGCAATAAAAGTAAGCTTAAAAGGTCCAACATATTTTGAAAATTTAAGCACACTATTTACAGAAATGGGTAGACAGTTTGGAAAATCATTTACATTTTATTTGGATTTACCTTTTTTTGAGGCATTAAGATTAATATTTGGCTGGAGAATCTGTCAATTTTTATACTCTTAAAAAATTTGCATAATAGCATATTGAATTTATAATGGGTCTAGGGCGGAGCCCTTTCCCACTCCTCGGTACAAGTACCAAAATCAATTGTTTATTAATGTTTTTGAATTTATAATGGGTCTAGGGCGGAGCCCTTTCCCACTCCTCGGTACAAGTACCGAAAGCAATTGTTTATTAATATTTTTGAATTTATAACGGGTCTAGGGCGGAGCCCTTTCCCACCTTGGTACAAGTACCGAAATCAATTGTTTATTAATGTTTTTGAATTTATAACGGGTCTAGGGCGAAGCCCTTTCCCACCTTGGTACAAGTACCGAATTAGAAATAAAGATAATCATTTACAGGAGGCTCAAAATGGCAAAAGTTGAGAGTGGAAGAAGAAAAATAGAATGGGTTAAGAATCACATGAATGTTCTTAACTATTTAAAAGAACTTTACAAAGACGAACAGCCATTTAAAGATGTTAATGTTGCGATAAGTATTCATTTAGAAGCAAAAACTGCTTATTTAGGCATAGTATTACATGAATTAGGTGCAAACGTTTCTATAACCGGAAGCAATCCTTTATCAACACAAGACGATGTTGTTGAAGCATTAAAAGAATATGGGCTTAATGTACATGCTCAGAGAACACTTGATCAAGATATATATTGGAAAAATATAGAAAAAATTTTGGAATCTAATCCAAACATTATATTAGATGACGGTGCAGATTTAGGAATAACGCTGATGAACAAATATCCTGAAAAAGTTAAAAATTTATGGGGTATATGTGAAGAGACTACAACAGGTGTTAAACGATATAAATCATTATATAGACAAAACAAATTACCTGTTCCTGTAATTCTCATAAACGATTCATACATGAAATATCTATTTGATAACAGATATGGAACGGGACAATCGACTTGGGATGGAATTATCAGATCTACAAACCTTTCTGTAGCAGGAAAAACAGTGGTTGTAGCAGGATATGGATGGTGTGGTAAAGGGGTAGCTATGAGAGCCAAAGGATTAGGGGCAAATGTTATAGTAACAGAAGTAGACCCCATCAAGGCAATCGAAGCTATAATGGATGGTTTTTCTGTGATGAAAATGAATGATGCTGCAAGATATGGAGACTTTTTTGTTACAGTAACGGGAGATATAAACGTTATAACCAAAGAACATTTCTTAAAAATGAAGGATGGAGCTGTTCTATCTAACGCTGGACATTTCGATGTAGAAGTAAAAGTAAAAGATCTAGAAGAGATAGCTCTTTCAAAGCGTGAAGTCAGAGAAGGCGTCGAAGAATATATACTTCCGAATGGGAAAAAAGTATACTTATTAGGCAAAGGAAGATTAGTCAATCTAGTTAATGCAGATGGTCATCCTGTAGAAATAATGGATTTATCCTTTAGTTTACAATTAGAAGGCGCTAAATACATAAAAGAAAATCATGAACATATGAAAATAAATGTAGAACCTGTTCCATATGAAATTGACCAAAAGATAGCGCGAATTAAGCTCGACACTATTGGAGTAACAATTGATGAATTAACTCAAGAGCAGAAAGATTATTTAAACGATTGGAAATAAAAAATTAGAGGTGTAAAATATGAATAAGAAAATATTAATTTCAATGATTTTTGTTGTATTAGGAATAATTACTTTTACTCAAACATACACCTTCCTTTTCAGAGACGCACAATTATATTATGTACCAACTGATCAAACAACATTTCAAGTACCTAGTGGATTTGAAGTTCTATGGGTTAGTGGAGCAAATACCTGGCGTTTAGAAAAAAACTACCAGCAATTTAGTTTTAAAATAGTCTCTTTAGAAGACTATAAAAATAAACTTATACAACAAATAGATGAAAACATCTTCAAAATTGATGGAACTAACGATATATTATTTTATAACTCTCAGATTAACCATTGGTGTATAACTAACGAAAAGAACAAAGATAAAATTACTGCTGCTACTGTAAAAGTAGTCCTAGAAAAACCTAAGAACAGTAAAACATCAATCATAGCCCTAAAAACCTCAGGTACTTGGAAAACCGTTTACGAAATGAAAAAAGATGGGACCTTTAAAAAGAATGTTGAGATTGAAGGTAAAGCAGTGGGAACAACGAATCTATATCTAGTCAACGAATATTTAAATCTATCAACTCGTGATTATGTAGGAAATACAAAGGCATTAGCTCTTGGATCCGATCGTACAACGGATTTTCAATCTGTAGTTGAAGAAGCTATATTAACCCAAACTTATACTATAAATCTAGGTAGCATTAAATTTGTTAGCGATACTATGAATTTCAGTATATCAGAAAACAGAGTACTTTCATACGAAGATAGAAACGTTATAACCTTCAATTTATACACTAACCTACAAGATTTTACTAAAACGAGACTTGTAAGATACATAGAAAACACAACATACAATGGGTTAGGAATAGACTTACCATATGGTGAAGTATGGATATATGAACAGTATAACGATAAGAATTTTCCAACAAAAAAATCAAACATCTTTGATACACCCGTTGGAGACATGGTTAAAATAGATCTAGGGGAAAGTTGGGACGTTCAGTATAAGATTGAAAAATTATCTGATGTAGAGGTTAAGACCTCGGATTCTAGAATGATAGATTTTTTAATCACTATTAAAAACTTTTCTGATAAAATAAGAGTAGTGCAAATATCAGCTACCTCACCTAATATAGAGATAGACCAGATGACGATGGACGGTGGTTATAGAGGTCTTAAGGATTATTCTCAAACAGGTAAGATTGATATGAGCTTTGAGATTACAGATGAAGTAAAAATAAGAATGACTGTAAAAACAACCTTAAATTGAACTAATTATTAAATCTTGGGTGATAAAGATGGTAAACGCTGTAAATCCTGACGTTTACAATCCGTATATAGGATATAAATTAGATCCTGGAGAACCAGGATTATCAAATAGTGTTCCCGCTTCATTGAGCATATTAAGGGTCGCAGCTCATGAAGCAGGGAACATTAATCAATTTAAATCCCAGGCAATTAAAAACGGAGGAGTAGTAATCTATACAGATATAGATCTTCATTTTCAAAAAAGAGGAGGGTTTTTAGCAGCAGTAGCTGGAAAGTCTAAGGCTGTTATTTTGTATAAAAAAGAAAATGTAATTTCTAAACCTCAAGAAAACGAATTACCTATTCCAGAAAATGAACAAGAGATAGAAAATAAAATACAACAAAACGTTGAAAAAGAAATAGAAAAAATTAAAATGCAAATAATGCAAGAAACTGACCCTGAAAAAATAACAAAATTACTACAAAAACTTCAGACATTAGAACTTTTAAGAAACAACGCCTCATCGCTTAACGCTGAATTTTTCCTAGGTTTAGAATTAGACCTTTCAGCCTAGATGCTGATTACATAGTTTTTTGTAATTTTTTCTCTGCCTCTTTTAATTTGCCCTGTTCAATGAAAGATATTACCCATCTTCCTACAACACTCTTCCAAAGATAACTAGACTTGTGACCTGCTAAAATATATTTCACTTTTTTGTTTGGTAATAGTTTTATTAATTCATTTGTAGCTCGGTGAGGTATTATTTTATCAAATGTACCTTTGATAAAAAGAACAGGTTGATTAACAAATTTTGCATATGATATAGGATCATAATGATAACAAGGAATGGGTGTCTTTTGAAATATATCATCAATTGAATTAATATTATCTTTTACAAAGTCAAAAGCATTTTCTCTAAATTTTATACAATATTCTTCAGAATCACATCCATAAGCATTTTTCTGTGTGGCATATGCATCCCTAACTTTTTGAGTAAATGGAGAATAAAAGTTTATCCATCGCCAATTTCCACCTGTTATCATCAAAATACCTTTTTTAATACGTTTATCAAGTGCCAATGCCATAGTTCCAATTATTCCTCCAAAAGAAACACCCATCAAATACAAATTATCTTCAGAATAATCATCAAAAGATTCCAACAGATCAATAGTTCTTCTAACATCTTTTACCGCATTATGGAAAAGTACCACACATTCATCAGGCTCAGAAGAATAAAAAGGATCTCCATCCTGAAGACCTTTTGGTGCCCTTTCTAAATGATATGGAAAAATAACAACGCTCGTTCTATAACCAATTTTACTAAAATATCTTCCGTACCATTCAAGATAAGGAATATTATTAGGACCGATACCGTGTAAAAAGACGATATCACCTTTTATTTTTCCTTCTGGTACAAACATGTGTACTATTTGAGTTTCATTTTCTTTACATACAGGATCTTTATAAACAGTATCAAAAGTAAAAACTAAATAATCTTTTTCTTTTTTTAGACTATAATTTACAGGGATTTTTGGATAGTCAAATATATAACTCGTTTTTACCACCTCATTTTATGATAATATTAGTTACTTTAGTAAAATAACTTAAAGACGAATTGCTTTAATTCAAATTTTCAATATCCAGTCTAAATCTTACAACAATAAATTTACTTTTTATTAAAATCACTATTACAAAATACTGTTATTATATAATTAAACATACCCCATAGGGGTACTTAAAAATTTTGAGGAGGTCAATTTTATGAATGATGTAAAGGTTATTATCTATACGACTCCAACATGTCCTTGGTGCAGAAAAGCAAAAGCTTATTTAAATGAAAAAGGAGTTAACTTCAAAGAAATAGATGTATCAAAAGATCAAAAAGCCGCTGAAGAGCTTGTTAGAAAGACTCACCAAATGGGAGTACCTGTAATTCAAATTGGAAATGAGTACGTCATAGGATTTGACAAAAAAAGAATCGATAAATTATTAGGAATTAATTAAAAGAGATGTGCTTGCGCACATCTCTTTTTTGATTTTATCTTATAATTTATTCGTTGAAAACAAGAAGGCCCAAGTTACCATCTTTTCTTTCATATAACACAGAAACAGCATCATTAGTAGAATCTCTAAAAACAAAGAAAGAATGTCCTAAAAGTTGCATTTGAAGAATTGCTTCTTCAACATTCATTATTGTTAAATCATGGTGCTTGACTCTAGCAATCTTTGGTGCGACAGGTTTTTCAGAAAATTCATCTTCATCTTCATAATCTAAATTATCAGTTCTAGTTAAAACAGCTTCTTTTGGATTAACAGGAATTCCTTTATCGCTTAGATTTTTCGGGTGCAACCTTGTTTTAATTTCTCGAATTTTTCTTTCCAATGCATCTGTAACTTTATCTATAGCTTCGTATAAGTCGTTACTTCTTTCCTCAACCTTAATAATTTTACTTAACGCTTTAACGTGAGTGGTAATTTCTACTTTATATATTCCCCTTTCTTTAGTGATTCTTACATCAGCCGGCGAGACTAAATCTTTCTGTTTTTTTAATAAATGATCGGGCTTTGACATTCGTTTAGCGAGATAATTCTTGTTGGCCTCACTAAGTTCTACAGATTTTGTAAAAACTTTGTATTCCATCACTACCACCTCCATAGGCTTGAATATTATCAAACTCAACTTCGTGTATACTATGAAACAAAATGTACGAAGGTCATGAATTTTTTTACAATATAGTTGTGGGGGGATTAAAATATACCTTAATATCCTTATCAAACTTTTCAACTATAGGTAATAAAAAGTTCGTATCGTGTTGATATACCTTTAAAATAATCTGAAGCCTATAATTACCTCTTAATTTAGAAATAATAGGAGTTACTGGACCTAATAACTCTACCTGTTGTTTTTCAATAACTTTTTCTAATTCGTTTATAATATCCTGACTTATTGATTTAACCTTATCCATCTTGTTATTATTAATCATAATTAAAAATAATTTAGTAAATGGAGGATATTTATAAATACTACGTTGTTCAAGTTCTTTTTCTGCAATCAATGTATAATCATGGTTAATAGCAGCCTGATAAATTTCATTGTCAGAATCAAAAGTTTGAATTAAAACCTTTCCTTTTTCTTTTCTTCCAGATCTACCTGCTACTTGCATTATTAATGAAGCTGTACTTTCTTTTGCATTATAATCAGGAAGATGGGTGTATCTATCAGAATCTAATATAACAACTAAATCAAGATCTTTAATATCCAAACCCTTTGTTATCATCTTGGTTCCGACAATTATCTTTCGCCCCGGTTCTTTCATAAAAGAAAAGGTGTTTTTTAAATCTTCAAAACTTTTAATAACTGTTCTATCAACTCTAACTATAGGTTCAGAAGGGAATAATTTGGTTAATTCAGTTAAAACCCTTTCTGTACCATATCCTCTACTTTGAAGTTTAAAGCCACCACATCTAGGACAAAAGTTAGACAAGGGTTGCTCATTTCCACAATAATGGCAGACTAATTTTCTCTCTTTTTTATGAAATGTCAATGAAACATCACAATTTTCACATTTAAATATGTATCCGCATTCACTACATACGATATAGTTAGCATATCCTCTTGTTGGTGTGAAAACAATTACTTTCTTGTTCTTTGCTACAACATTTTTTATACTAGAAATAACCTTTTTGCTAAAAATCCAATTGTACTTTTCCTCTTTTTTCATATCAATTATTTCAACATCAGGCATTTCACTAAAATACCGTGAAGAAATAGTTTCCAAATACATTTCATCATCTTTTGCTTTTTTTATATCTACAACTCTTGGTGTGGCAGAAGACAAGATTAACTGGATGTTTTCTAATTCTTTTCTAAATAGGGCTACCTCGATTGCATCGTAAGTAACATTTTCAATTTGATAAAATGATTGATCGTGTTCTTCATCTATTATAATCATTTTTAAGTCTTTAATTGGTATCCAGACAGCACTTCTTGTCCCTATAACTATATCTATTTCTCCCTCAACTGCTTTATACCAAGTATCAACTCGTTCTGAACTAGTTAATGAGGAATGATAAAAAGCTGCCTTATATTTAGAAAATCTTTTTTTCAATCTACTCATTATTTCAGAAGTTAGAGATATTTCTGGGACTAATATTAAAAGTTTACCGCCTTTTTCTAAAACACTTTCTCCGACCTCAAAAAAAACTTCAGTTTTACCACTCCCAGTTACACCATACAACAAATGAGGTTTATCGTCATGCGTCCTGATAAAATCAACAGCAGTTTTTTGTTCATCAGTTAAGTCTACTTTTTCTTCATCACTGTTTATTAAAAAATCCTCTGTTATATTAATTATACCTTTTTTATGTAAAGTTTTCAAAACTGTCGTACCTCTATTAATAATACCTTTTTCATAAAGCTCGCTTTCAAGTGTTTCGCCGTTTATGGATAAATAATTTATGACATTTCGAGCGCCTTTTGATAGATTAAAATTCCATATTTCCGATAGATCCATACTAAGACTAACAAAATAATCTTTATTTTCTCGAATACTCCTTTTATGAAGATCTAATTTTACTACATTTGTCGACAATAATTCTTTCAATTTCTTGTTAGCAGTAGAATTATCCTTGTACAAACTTAAAAAATCCTTATAAAATATAGGTTTTTCAAAAGGTGCAAGCTCATTCAAAGGTACAATTTTTAATTTATAAACATCAGAAGAAGCAGGCGGAAAGAACAGTTTAGCAATTTCCCCCATTGGTGCAAGAAAATAATTACACACCCTTTCTAATAGTTTAATATGTGAATTGTTCAGATAACTTTTTTCATCTAAAGGAAATTCAATATCTTTTATTTTTAAAATCTCAGGTGTATTTGATTCTCTGTAAACTAACCCTTGAACAAATTTACCTCTCAAATCAATAACAACCCTTTGCCCGACTTCAAGCTTTTGTTCATACTTATAAGTGTATGGTTTGAACAGTCTTTGACCTAAGGGAACAACATCATAATAATACATTAAAAAACCTCCAAATACTACTCACTAAATAAAATATAAAAACCGTTTGCAGGAATCGATTCAATCACATTAACCTTTTCTTTTGAAAAATAATCTACATATTCCCCATCTAATTTATAATTTACATTAACTGAGGCATTTTTTGAATTCAATGCAACAATAACCTTTTCTGACTTATAGCTTCTTTCATATATAAGAACATTTCCTTTTGAATATAAAACATTATAATCACCTTGCCTAATTGCCAAACTATCTTTTCTTAATTGAATTAACGCTTGATATAAATCAAAAATATTCATATTCCACATATCTTCGTCCCAGTAAAAGGGTACTCTACAAAACGGATCTGTAGTTCCGGTCATTCCTATTTCGTCTCCATAATAGATAAGAGGAGAACCAATAAAAGTAATATGAAGAACAGCTGCTAATTTCATTTTATCCACATTTTCATCCAACGCAGTTAAGATTCTTTCAGTATCATGAGAACCTAGTAAATTCCATAGACTATGCAAGACTTGTGGAGGATATTTATCTAAATAAGCGTTAGTTGTTTTAACAAAATTATTAGCACTTCCTCCTCTTGCATATGAAATAACTGCATCTCTAAAGATATAATTCATTACAGAATCAAAGGCTGGATCTTCAAAATAAGAAGTTGCGTCACGCCAGAATTCACCTACGATGAATGTATTTTCATCTATATTTTTGAAGTTCTCATAAAGAGATGCCCAATAACTAACAGGTAGTTGATCAACCGCATCCAGTCTCCAACCATCAATTCCAAGACTCATCCATTTACCAATAACATGGTTTATATATGCCTTAACCTTAGGATTATTGTTATTTAGCTGTGGAAGATCTGCATATCCATGCCAGCCCTCATAACTTGAAGTTGACTTTCTTATAGGAAATGATTTTATATAATACCAATCTAAATATCTTGATTCTTCTTGCTTAGCAAAATTTTCTTGCATCGCAAAAAATTCTGTTCCTGTATGATTAAAAACGCCGTCTAAAATTACCTTCATATCATATTCATGAAGAATGTCTAGCATATCCAAGAAAATCTCTTCATCTCCAAAAGACGGATCTATCTTTAAATAATTCTTAGTATCGTATTTATGTGTACTAAGAGCCTCAAAAATAGGATTAAAATAAATAGCCTCGACACCTAAATACTCTAAATAGTCAACAGAATCTATTACCCCTTGAAGATCACCGCCATAAAAACTAGACCCCAATGAACTTTGATTATGTGGACCATACCAATTGTAAGTTCCTTTTGGATCATTATGTGGATCTCCATTTCTAAATCTATCAGGAAAGATTTGATAATACACCCTTCCTTTAGCCCATTCAGGCGTATCAAAATAAGGAATTATTGGTTTTGAAAAATCAAACTCAAAGAAATTCTCTGTGCCATTATAACCATAAATAATCTCTTGCGAATCATCGATGGCAAACCTGTACTTCAACACGGGAGCCTCAGTAAAGACATGAAACCTATAAATGACGTTATTTCCTGATTCTATAACCTCTTTACTTACCAATTTGGCGTTTGATTGTAAGTTAACATCTTCAATATCATTTTTTTCAAATTCAATAGCTAAATATATTTCACCAGGTTTAACTGGATTAATGTATCTTCTCTCATTTCTAAAATATATTTCTTTTACCCTACCGTCACCTGTTTTTGGAAAACTGTAA